>DTSC01000231.1 GCA_012965625.1 Flavobacteriales bacterium
CCCGCAGAGGCAGGAATGCGCGAAGCCCCGAGCAGCAGACATCACCAGTCGTAATTTCCAAACCACCGGCGTTGCTCTGAGACCTATTTTTTGCCGCAATATACTTTCGGCGTTTTTCGAAACCCCACTGCTCCTGTGATGGCTTCAAAAGGCTTCACCATATACTTTCGATATTTTTTAAAACCCTCATATACTTTCGATGTTTTTTGGGATTAAAAAACATGATTTCGCCTCTCTGAATATCCGGCACGAAATTATTACTTTTTCTTTTCCCTATTCTTCTATTTTTTATAATTTCGAATTATATAGAGAATTGTTTTATTTCCTAAAAAATACTATATGTCCAACTTATTAAAGCATGATCTTATATGACGGGATAATTACCTCTCTACAGGAGTCAGGAGGTGTGTCTGTTCTATTTAGTGAGTTGATTAAACGCATGTCTGAGTCTAGTGTAGAGCATGAAATTTCTATTTTTGATGATAATTGGGGACTATTTAAAAAAGATGCTGAGTTAGCGGATCACATTTTGAAAGTAATGGAAAAATATGACTGGCCTCAATATATTTCAACTCATACACCTAAAAGTAATTGGGATAGATATATAAGAATTAATGATAAATTAAAAAATCGATGCGAAATGGGTATATCAATGCAATCATTAAGCGATGATACTCTAGATAATATTAAAAGGAATAATTGGACTAGACAACAATATATTGATTATACAAAAGAAATTCATAAAAGAGGCAAACCTGCCACAACAGAAATAATCGTACCTCTTCCAGGCGAAACAGAAGAGTCATATTTTGAGGGCATGAAATTTTTGATGGATAATAACATTACAGCAGGAACATATACCACTATGATGCTGTGCGGAGCTGAACTTGGAAGAGACGCAGCAATTAAAAAATATGATAATCCAGAGTGTATTTGACATAACAAAGCTATTATTATTGCTTTTAATATCCAATATTACTATGGGACAGGGAATAAAAAGTTTTCATGATTTTAATACGGTAACCCTTGAAGGAGAGGAGATCAGCCTTTCTAAATATAAGGGAAAGAAAATATTAGTGGTAAATACTGCTTCAAGGTGTGGACTTACACCACAATATAAAGGGCTTCAATCGCTATATGAAAAATATCAGGAAGAAGATTTTATTATTATTGGTTTCCCTGCTAATAATTTTGCAAAGCAAGAACCTGGATCAAATGATGATATCAGAGAATTTTGCACTAAGAATTATGGGGTTTCCTTTCCCATGATGCATAAGATTTCAGTTAAGGGTGGGGATATGGACCCTATCTATGGATGGCTGACATCTAAAGAAGAAAATGGGGTGGCAAGTTCTGGCGTAAAATGGAACTTCCAGAAATATCTTATAGATGAACAGGGGAAATGGGTCGGTATGGTAGCTCCTGCAAAAAGTCCTGATTCTAAGGAGATTCAAAAATGGATAGAAGACGGCCTTGTAAATTTTCCTAAAGACTAAATGACAGATCAGGCTGTAGACATACTTGCTTTTGGTGCACATCCTGATGATGTAGAACTTGGGTGTGGAGGTACTCTTCTAGTTCATCAGGGAAAGGGAAAGAAGACAGCTATTGTTGACCTGACCTACGGAGAATTGGGAACAAGAGGTACCGTTGAGTTAAGAAAAGAGGAAGCTGCATCAGCAGCAACCATACTTGGTGTAACAGCAAGAGAAAACCTGGGTTTTTCTGATGGGTTTTTTGCTAATGATAAAGAACATCAGCTGGAGGTTGTAAAGATGATAAGAAAATACAGGCCATCTATTGTATTGGTGAATGCACTTCATGATAGGCATCCAGATCATGGCCGTGCTGCAACACTTGTTACAGAGGCGAGCTTTCTGGCTGGGCTTGAAAAGGTTGAAACAGAGCTGATGAAAGAAGCTCAGCAGGCATTCAGACCAAGGGCCTTGTATCATTATATGCAATTTATTGAAAGGGTTCCGGATATTACAGTTGATATATCAGATTGTTATGAAAAAAAGATGGAAGCTGTTTTGGCCCATCGTTCACAGTTTTATGACCCAAACTCTAAAGAGTCCAAAACTCTTATCTCTTCTAAAGGGTTTTTACAGATGATAGAGGCAAGAGCGCTCGCTTCTGGAATGCAGATTGGGGTAAAATATGGCGAAGGGTTTATAGCATCACGCAGCCTTGGAACCAACAATTTATTTGGCCTTATTTAATGGTTGCCATTAGAATGTTGAATTTAACATGCATAAAAAAACCCTGGAGTTTATCTCCAGGGTTTTTTATTTGAGAATGGAACAAGACTAGTAAATCACTAGCTTTTCTGTTCTCTTGCCTTTTGAATTAGAAATGGTTAAAAGGTAAACTCCTTTTTCACTCTCTGTAAGGTCAATGCTAAGATCTTGTACTGCATTGCCCTTAAGCGTCTCAACATAAACTAACTGGCCAAGGATATTCCTGATCTCAAAAGAATATTCATCATTGTTAAGGTCTCGAAGCTCTACAATGAACTTGCCATTACTTGGGTTAGGCAATGCATTCAATCTGCCAACATTTAAATCTAACTCTATAGAGGTTGCATTACCAACAGTCTCAGTAAGAGATCCCGTACAATTGTTCGCATCTGTAACAACCAATTGATATGTGCCAATCAATAAATTGGTAGCATCTTCAGATGCTTGACTGTTTGGGTCATTCCAAAAATAAATATAAGGTGGCGTTCCTCCTGATACTGCTGCATCGATGGCTCCGTCACTCATTCCAATAGCAGACGCATTCGTAACAGAAACTGTACTAGCTGTTGGCGATTCATGAATCAGAACTACGGCCGTATCTGACATCACACTGGCACCACATATGTCATAAGCTGTAACATAATAATCCCCTGTCTCTGAAACACTATCCAATATGATTGACATTGAAGTGGATGCATTTGACCATACATAAGTAAATGGTGTACCACCACTTGCAAAGGCAGTCAGCTGAAGTGAAGTTGTTCCGCCATCATCACAGAATGTGGTTTGTCCATTAACATCCATTATAACTGAAGGGGAAGGATAAAAGGATACCCCTTCTGTTGCTTGATCAGAACCAGCACAATTGGTAACAGTTACAGTGAAGCTGCCTTGTGTTGATACTGTTAGTGACTGTGTAGTTTCTCCAGTTGACCATAAATAAGTAGCACTTGGCTCATTTCCAGCAAAAAGAACAATAGAATCACCAGAGCAGTACTCAACATTGCCTGTAATGGTAGCTATTGGAAGGTCTGGCAACACCAATGTAATTGAGCCATTAGAAGTACCGCCACAATTGGTTACATTTACAGTGTAAGTACCTGTATCGGTAACGACTATTGATTGTGCAGTATCTCCTGTAGACCAAACGTATAATCCCTGTGATACGTTTGAAGCTGATAGCGTAACAGAATCTCCAACACACATAATTGTTTCACTTGCACTTACAGTAAATACAGGTGGAGCCGAAGGAACGGTAAATGTTATATACTCAGTAGTTGTGCCACCACAATTTGTTACAGTTACAGAGTACGTTCCAACACTATCAATTGCAATTGTTTCTGTTGTGTCACCGGTTGACCAAGTATATACACCCTGAGGTACCGCAGAGGCTGTGACCCACACAGAGTCCCCATTGCAAAATTCGGTACTTGTTGCCGACAAAGTAAATACAGGAGCACTAGATGGCTCTGCAAATGTTACCATAGCTGTGTCGCTCTCACCATCAGCATCAGTGACAATTACTGAATAAGTTCCATTACATAGCCCAGCTGCTGTTGCAGTTGTCTGTGCATTGGGGTCATCCCATAGATAAGTATATGGTGTTTGCCCAAGTAAAGCAGTTACAGTAGCAAATCCATCACAAGCAGGATCACAAAATTCACCACTAGTAGCTGTAATGGCTGCTGTGAACAATGAAGCAGATGTATTCGAAAGAGCAACTTTAACTGTCACAGATGAGGTGACATCCGTTCCGAATCCAGCTGCATACTGCTCAGCATCTGCCATAACAATAGAAACTGGTTGATCAGTAGTGTCTAGAACCTGGTTATAATCATAATAGGAATCAAAACCCATCCATATTTCTGATGCATTATATGTAATCGCACAGAAAAGATATCGCTGGTTGTCTACTAATTGTATGCTATCTGAAAATGGAATATATACCATCTCTCTTTGCAAGTCAGCTGTATACGAATAGTATGCATTGTCAATAGTATTTAATGTCCATGGTGAAGCAGGGAAGTTTCCATCACTAAAGCCAGTAAATACATCGTTCCATTCATAAATTCTGGCCTCAATAGTCTCACCTACCAAAGTGCCATTAGCACCACCCGACGCCGAATTGTAAATACCCAGTGCTGCCAGACGACTCGCATTTGGATCCATAAAATGGATGCAGCTTTCGTATGTTGCAGGAGGTGTTGTAAGGCTATAATGTGCGGAACTCACTGGCATCAATGTGGCAGTATCAATTCTTGCATAGGATATAAGCGAATCAATTAACGTACCGGCAATAAATGTGTTATCACCAGGAAATCCATCAACACTATCAGCTGAAATAGTATATTCTATATTATACATTCCGTTATAAAAGGAGGATGAATAAGTTCCTAAATCCGCCCAGACACTATCCCCTGGAGCTAAAGATGAGATCGGAGTGGAGCTCATACTAACGTTTGTAGTACCAGTAAAGTCCGCCGTCAAGACGACATTCGTTTGGGCATCGATACCATAGTTAAAAATCCAGGCGCCCATTGGTATATTCCATTCACTTGAGTCCAATGAGGTGATTAATGGATTACCTGTTGCCCGTGGAATCAGCACATCTTTTCCTGCCATTCCAAGGTCGTGGTTAAAATAACCAGTCTTGTTTCCAATAAACACGATGATATCCAATCCTTGATCCAATCCAGCACGTAAAATAGCACCGTCATCTTCACTAATCATTACCACCGGAATAGTAACATTTGGACCGTCCGTGCCCCCATTCATACCTACAGGTTCGCCTGTGTGGTTAATGATGATAACCCCTACTGCACCTGCATTTTGTGCGTTTAGGGATTTTGTACCAAATTCACATGTTCCACGATAAAGTATTGCAATCTTGCCTGTCAGGTCATTTATCAGGGAATTACAGCCAAGCGAATCAGCAGAAGTTCCGTCATCAACCATCATGATTGTGTCTTGAACAGAATTTGCAGGAATGTTTAGGTCAGAAGTTCCCCATGTTCCTGGTTCACCCCAAGTAAAGTTTAAGCTTCCTGTAAGGGATTGAGGATCTACTACATAAACGGCAATTTGTGCATTGCTAATTGTGTACGTTAAGATTATACACAGACATAGAAGTAATGATTTTTTCATGTTATTGGTTTTAAGTGATAAAATTATATTTTGTTAAATTATACTTTTTCAGGATAAATGCCTGATTGTTTAAAATGAAAGCAAATCTATGATAATTATTTTTCATTTACAACAAGAGAAATTTTGATAAATGTGAGATTTGTTATTTTTCTGAAAAATAAGACCGAAATTCAGATAAGGCCAGATGAAAATCTCCTCTGACAGGTACGAAATCGAGTGGTTTTGTCGAGGTTATTTTGCAAAAGCAGATAGCCTGGTATATGGTTGAAGCGGTATAAGAGAGTGTTGCAGTGATTCCTGCACCCATGAGTTTATATTCAGGTATGAGGATAAAGCCGCCGATTACCGTTATGATAAAACCGATTCCAGAAGCCTTTGTGTTTACATGGAACTTTCCAGTACCAGATAAATAATGGCTGAACATCCCGGAAATGCTGAATATTACAATACCAGCACTTAAGTAAAGTAGTACCTCTTTTAGTCCGGAGAATTGATTGCCAAGGACATAAAGGAATGCAGATTCTGGTATGCCTATTAAAATAAGCAATATTGCCAGGGTAGAAACAAAGGTGAACTTGATCAGTTTTATAGTTAGTGTTCTGGAGTATTCCAGGTCCTTGGAGTTAGAGATTCTAGCATATTGAACCATTGATATGCTTTTGCTAATTAGCCATAGGGCTTCAATGAGTGAAACTGCAGTAGAATATACCCCTAAAACGGCTGTGCTATGGAAGACCTCTAATAAGTAATAGCTAAGCCTATAATTTAACAATTGAAAGATTCCACCTATTTGAACAAAAAATCCATTTTTAAACATGGCTTTTAAGACAGAGGCAATAGGTCTGCCATCCAGTTTTTTTATCTTTCTAAACAACAGGACTGAGGTTAACAACATTCCTGTTGAGAAACTGCAATAAAGCGCTTTTATATACGATTGAACATCCTTTCCACCAGGTGTGTTGAGCAAAATGTAAAATACAATGAGATTGATTAATACTTGGAAAAGTGAAGAAAAGTTGTGCTCATTTATTCTCTCCAATCCCAGCAGAAGATTTCCATTAACTGTAACCAATGCAAGCACAAAGGACAGCAGAAATAAATGGATACCGTATTCTGGGGGAGAAAGGCCTGAAACGGTAAGGGTATAGGATGTTAATAACGACGTTATAAGTGCCCAAAAATATGAGGGCAGCAATAGCTGTATAAAATTCTCCCTGGGTACTGCATATATTAATGCTCCGCCGCCAGCTAAGTTGTTAAACATTATAACAATGGTGATGTTCAACATCAGCAAGCTTATAATTCCGCGGCCTTCAGCACCTAAATACCGGGCAGCAAAAATCACTATCAACAAGCTTAGTATTCCTGAAAGGAATTTACTCGCAAAGGTAGATATGATCTTTTTAAACATTGATGAATTTTACGTTTCCAGCTGCTGAATAAAAGCTATGAGATTTTCAAAAACGAATTCCGGACTCAATTCTTTCATACATCTTTTATCTGGACATGTTTCCGGATTTTGTACCCTGCTTGTATTGGGATTGATCCATGAGTTACAAGGCCTACAGCTTTGGTCAGTAAAGATGACCTTGTGTTTTTTGGGAAAAAGCTTTTCATATCCATAAAGGGTTTCATTTGACGGCCCCCATAAGGTAAAGGTGGGTATAGATAAGGAAGCGGCCATATGCATAAGTCCGCTGTCTACACCTATGAAATACCTGCAGTTCAGTAAAATTGCCTTAACGTCCTCTATGCTAGTTTTTCCTACCTTATTAATAACCTTGTTGCCACAATCTTCAATAATTTTATCAGATAACGTTTTTTCATTTTCATCGCCTAGAAGAATAATTTTTGATTTATTCTTTAGTTTAACGATTTTCTTTATCAAGCTAATCCAGTTACTAATAGGCCAGTTTTTATAGGAGGTAACATCATTGGCTGATCCGATCTGTATAGCTAAGAGTGTACCATTATTCAAATTTTGGGAAACCGTTGGAAGACTTATTAGGTCTTCGGTCAATTCAGAATCGTTAAAGGATTTATCATATAAGCGCAGATTCTGCGTAGCACAGTGCTGTCCGATTACAGGATCAACTATATGAGTATAATGACTAAGCAAACTCGTTAATCCTGAAGGTAGTTTTTGTGCAATTATCTTCTTTCCAATTATCTTAGCAGTCAGGAATATCCTTTTTGTACTGGCAAAGTTGTCGAGATAGATCTCTTCAAATTCAGAGTTATGTTGAATGCCGATTTTAACCCATTCTACATTCCTTTGACCTATCTTTATTGATTCCGAAAGTAGTCCAGAGTTTTCAAACAACTCATAACAGCCATAGTCTGAGGTGAAGAATCCTGTAATACTTCTCCCTTCATTTTTCAGCTTTTTAATTAATGGAATTAAGAGGACAGCATTTCCTAAACCAGAAGAGATAAATATTGCAGCTTTCATTTATAATCTGGGTATTTTTTTTGTTTTCAGCCTGATGGAATTTCCAATTACAATCACATCAGAGAAAGCCATGGCCAAAGCACCAACCATAGGATTCAAAAAACCCATGGCTGCAATAGGGATTGCAACAACATTATAGAAGAAGGCCCAGAATAGATTTTGTTTGATTGTTAAGTAAGTATGCTTGCTTATTTGGAGAGATCGGTTGACAACATTTAAGTCATCTCCTTTCAGCAAAATGATCTGTGCTGACTGAATGGCAATCTGACTTGCATTTCCCAAAGAGATCCCAACTGAAGCCATAGCAAGAGCCGGAGCATCGTTGATACCGTCTCCGACCATGGCGGTTGGTGCTTGGTTACCCAATTCAGATATTACATCAAGCTTCTGATGTGGGAGCTGCTCTCCGTAGACCATGTCCATTTGAAGCTCATCTGCGAGCTCTTGACATTTCTGGGCTCTGTCACCACTTAATAAAATAGTCCTAATACCTTGCCCTTTTAATTTGGCTATCATGTTTTTAGCATTTGGTTTTATTTCATCTTTAAGGTCAATGGTAGCTGCTAGGTTTCCGTTTTTAAGCAGATATATAGTGTGTGTATCATCTGTGGTGACTTCTTTTGCTATGGAATAGGAGCCAAGGTAATAGCTATTGCCAACCTTGTCATTTCCTTTCATGCCCAATCCTTTAAGCTCTTCCACTTGTTCTAAAGGAATAGCAGATGCTTCATCCTTAAGGTTTTCAAGGAGTGATTTTGCAATGGGGTGAGAAGAATGCTGTTCAAGGCTAAAGATGATATCTTTAATTACATTCTCCTCGTCATTATTATAAATATCTAGCTTGATCATTGTAAACTTCCCTGTAGTAATGGTTCCAGTTTTATCGAAAACCATATTTTTTACTTTGGCAAATTCTTCTATACTGCTTCCTCCCTTAATTAAAATTCCATCTTTTGCAGCCCTGCCTATACCAGCCATAATTGCGGTTGGAGTAGCTAGCCCCATAGCACAGGGGCAAGAAATTACTAAAACCGCAATGCTACTCATTAATGCTTTTTGGGAGGAAATGTCAAAGCCAAAATGAGAAATAAAAAATGTTCCCACTGCAATCAACAAGACTATTGGAACAAAGATGGAGCTTACTTTATCTCCAAGTTTTTGGATTCTTGGCTTATTCAACTGGGCTTTTTTTACCATTTCAATGATCTGGGATAAGATGGTTTCAGACCCAACAGAAGTTGCCTTAAGCCTTAGATTGCCATTTAAAACGATGGTTCCACCAATCACTTTGTCATTAATTGCCTTATCAATGGGAAGACTCTCTCCACTAATCATGGATTCATCCAAAGCTGCTTCTCCCTGTACGACCAGGCCATCAACCGGTATTCTATCACCAGTATTAACAATTAGGGACATGCCTGTTTCTATATCTTTATAATCAATTTCTTTAATAATGTCTTTTCCATTTTCTGTGGTAACAATTTTTGCTTTTTTTACCTTGATACTATTAAGCTCCTTTATGGCAGAAGTGGTTTGCTGTACTGAGCGATGTTCGAGAACATTTCCAAACAAGACCAAGGTTATAATGGTAGCCGAGGTTTCAAAAAACAGGTAATTGTGAACTTCTGGGGTACCATAATACAAAAAGGTGCCAGCAAGACTATAAGCAAATGCGGCTGTAAATCCTGTGAAGATTAAAACATCCATATTGGGTGAGCCTGTCTTCATAGAGCCAAGGGCACTTTTCCCAAAATGTTTAATGCCAACAATAAAAACCGGAAGACACAATGCGATTTGCACAATTGGGTTTTGTAATAATTCAACAAAGGGTAGGAGCATGTGTAGAAAAAGAGGGACGGTAAAGATTAAGGTGAAATAAAATTGTTTTTCCAAATTGGAATTTTGTGTGCTGTCATGATCTTCTTCCTCTGAAACCTGATATCCAAGCTTGCTGATATTGTTATTTATCTGTGTAATATCCTGGTTTTTCTCTATATCAAAGTAAGCCTCCCCTGTTGTGAAATTAACTGCTACATCAAGCCCTCCAGACCTTTCAATTACCTTTGCAACGGAATTAGCACAGTTGGTACAAGTCATCCCTTGGATTAATATCCTCTTCTTGTATATGGCTTTTGGCATTTTATTATCACGTTTAATCCAGGCAAAGTTAGAACATTGCTATAGATATGGAGTCTGAAACGAAAAATGATCAGAGATAGTGTTTGTTTCACTTTATTATTTATTAATTTTGGCCAGGATGCTAGCGTAGTCTTTTTAAAAGATGATATAAAATTCGAACATCAGAAAAAAGAGATTTTAATTTATTCTGGCAACTTATAATATACGGTGGATGTAGCTCAGCTGGTTAGAGCATCGGCTTGTGGTGCCGAGGGTCGTGGGTTCGAGTCCCATCTTCCACCCAATTGCATGGAGTAGCAATCCTGAAAAATCCTCATCTACAACAACTATTGACTAACAGGGAAATAGG
>DTSC01000232.1 GCA_012965625.1 Flavobacteriales bacterium
ATTCGAAAGCCTTTCTTCTACCTAGAAAGGCTTTTTTTAACCCCTAAATTTAAAAACCATGTATTACAAAGAAAATTCACTTATATATCTGGACGGTGATTGGTTAAAAGCCAACGAAGCCACAACAAGCCCATTTGGCCAAACCCTGCATTATGGAAATGGGGTCTTTGAAGGAATCCGGTCCTATAAAACCAGAAATGGGGCACAAGTTTTTAAAGCGAAGGAGCACTTCGAGCGGTTGCATTACTCGGCCAAATCCATGCACATTCCCTTTCCATGGAAAGTTGAAGAATTGGTGCGGCTCAGCTATGAGCTGCTGGAACGAAACGAATTGGAGGAAGCATACCTTAGGCCTCTGGTTTGGCTGGGTGCCAATATGAAATTAGAACCTACTGATGAAGTACACTTGTTCCTTGCTGCTTGGGAATGGCCACGCTATTTAGGAGAACAGTTATTATCGGTGATGACCTCTTCATACCAAAGACCCAATCCTAGATCGTGCCATGTGGATGCAAAGGTTACAGGACATTATACCAACTCGATCCTCGCAACAACAGAGGCAAAAGCAAAAGGATTTGATGAGGCCCTATTGTTTGACAGCAACGGACATGTAGCAGAAGGGTCAGGAGCTAACTTTTTTTTGGAGAAAGATGGCATGCTTTATACGCCACCTCAAGGGAACATTCTCCCAGGCATAACACGGCATACCATAATGGAACTGGCTAAAGTAGTGGGTTTTCCGGTAAGGGAAATGCATTTTGGAGAAGAGTGGCTCCTTGAAGCTGATAGTGCATTTTTTACGGGCACCGCAGCAGAAGTAGCCGGAATTGGATCTATAAATAACATTGCTTTAAAAATGAATTGGGAGGACAGCATTGGACATACCCTTGCCGCTATGTACCGTCAGCAAGTAATGGATAACGAATACAAACATTTTACACTGGTATAATGGAAATAAACAGATATAGCAAACGCGTAACACAAAACGATACATTACCGGCTGCGCAAGCCATGTTCCACGCATTGGGGTTAACAGAAAAGGACTTGAAAAAACCACAGGTGGGAATCGTTAGCACAGGATATGAAGGGAACCCATGCAATGTTCACCTGAATGATTTAGCAATAGAAGTTAAAAAAGGAACCGCTAAAAAGGACTTGGTAGGATTGGTGTTTAATACTATTGGCGTAAGCGATGGAATATCCATGGGAACACCTGGCATGCGCTATTCTCTGCCTTCAAGAGAAGTAATTGCGGACAGCATAGAAACAGTAGTACAGGCACAAAATTATGATGGTGTGGTGGCCGTAGTAGGTTGCGATAAAAATCTTCCCGGTGCATTGATGGCGATGCTGCGGCTCAATAGGCCTTCTCTCCTGGTTTATGGAGGTGCCATTGCTTCTGGATCCCTTAATGGGAACAAGCTCAATATTGTTTCTGCCTTTGAAGCATTGGGGGAAAAAACAGCCGGCACACTTACCCAGGCAGAATTCAAACAGGTGGTGAGATCAGCTTGTCCGGGACCTGGTGCATGTGGTGGGATGTACACAGCCAATACCATGGCATCTGCCATAGAAGCCCTGGGACTTACGCTGCCAAACACGGCTTCCATACCTGCTGTAGGAAATGAGAAAAAAGCTGAGTCCCAAAGTGCTGGAGAGCACATGCGGTTTTTATTAGAGAAGGACCTAAAGCCCTTGGACATCGTTACTAAAAAAGCTTTTGATAATGCAACAACCATTGTAGTAGCTTTGGGAGGATCCACGAACGCAATAATCCATCTCTTGGCTGCTGCACACACAGCAGAAATTGACTTCTCATTGGATGATATCCAAAGAATCAGTGATGCAACACCTTATCTGGCAGACCTCAAACCAAGCGGGCAATTTTTGATGGAAGATGTTTATTATGCTGGTGGGCTTCAATCATTCATGAAATACCTTTTGGAGAAGGGCTTATTGCACGGTGATTGCCTTACTATAACTGGTAAATCCCTTGGCGAGAACTTGCAGGAGGTTCCGAACCTGAATCCTGGCCAAAAAGTGTTTCAGAAAGCAGAAAACCCCATCAAGAAAAATGGACACCTGCAAGTATTGTATGGAAATCTTGCAAGAGAAGGGTGTGTGGCGAAAATTACAGGTAAGGAAGGAACCTGTTTTAGCGGTCCCGCTAAGGTGTTTGACTCAGAAGAGGAAGCAAATAATGCGATTCTGAATATGAAGGTTAAGGCTGGAGATGTAGTAGTGATTCGCTACGTAGGCCCTAAAGGAGGTCCGGGGATGCCGGAAATGCTAAAGCCAACTTCTTCTATAATGGGTGCTGGCTTGGGTAATAAAATAGCCTTGATCACTGATGGCAGGTTTTCGGGGGGAACACATGGTTTTGTAGTAGGTCATATTTGTCCTGAAGCTGCAGAGGGTGGGATTATAGGTCTGCTCAAGGACGGAGATTCCATCACAATTGATGCAACCAGCAATAGTATTCATGTGAATTTAAATGCAGAGGAGGTGGCAATTAGGAAGAACCTATGGGAACCTAGGCAGGCACACACCGCAAGAGGTTATCTGAGAAAATATGCGAAAGTGGTTTCAAATGCCTCAACTGGGTGTTTAACTGATATATAAAAAAACAATGGGAAGTGTTTTAGAAATAGAAGTAAAGGGCAGTAAACATGCTGAAGAAGTTTCCGGTTCAGAGGCAATTGTTCGTTGCTTATTGGAAGAAAATACCGAAGTGATATTTGGATATCCAGGTGGAGCGATTATGCCTACCTATGATGCCCTTTATGATTATGAAGACCGGTTGAAACATGTTTTGGTTAGGCACGAGCAGGGAGCAGTACATGCG
>DTSC01000233.1 GCA_012965625.1 Flavobacteriales bacterium
GTGTGCAGATTGCCCTTACTGAAGCAGCCCCCTTATCCATCATCATTTGAGAAGACATACACAGCGTTCCGGCCGTGTCAATAATATCATCAATCAGGACAATATTTTTGCCTTTAACATCTCCAATTACGCTCATATCTGAGATTTCATTGGCTTTTTTTCGTTGTTTGTAACAGATAACAAGGTCAGAGTTTAAATGCTTGGCGTAAGCATTTGCCCTTCTGGTTCCTCCTGTATCAGGTGATGCCATCGTCAGTTTGTCAACACCTAAATGTTCCAGATAAGGAATGAAAATTGCCGATGCAAATAAATGATCTACTGGAACATCAAAGAAACCTTGAATTTGGTCAGCATGAAGATCCATGGTCATTATTCTGGTTATTCCTGCAGCAGTCAATAAATTTGCAATAAGCTTTGCGCCAATAGCAACTCTTGGGTTGTCTTTTCTATCCTGCCTGGCAAAACCATAATAGGGTATAACGGCAACAATTTGATTGGCAGAAGCCCTTTTTGCCGCATCTATTAAAAGGAGCAATTCAAATATATTTTCAGTGGGGGGAAATGTTGATTGGATAATAAAAACATCACAGCCCCTAACGGTCTCAGTAATTCTGGGCTGGAATTCACCGTCACTAAAACGCATCACATCCAGGGTGCCTAATTCTTTTCCATAAGAAGCAGCAATTGATTGAGCCAGTTCATGTGATGCTGAACCAGCAAAGAATTTAATTCCAGCTGTCATATTTCCCTAGGTTGTTAGCTCTGGGCTGATATTTAATAAAATTAAAGGGATGCAAAGTTAATACTTTAAAATTGGAATTTAAAGACAATAGTATGATTATCATTTTAGGCATTTTCTCTTTTGTGATGAGGAAACAAATCTATAATTTCGCTGCGCAATATTGCCGAAGTGGCGGAATTGGTAGACGCGCACGACTCAAAATCGTGTTCTTTCGGGAGTGAGGGTTCGATTCCCTCCTTCGGCACCAGATTAATTTTGATTAATCACTATGTTTAAAACATATTTGCCTACAGAGATTATTCTTGGATTTTATAGGCAACGTATTTAATTGTTCTGCGTTATACATAAGCATTAACACCCTGAGTCTTTCCTAAATAGGCACCTTATAATATGAATGATAAAGAAAAACCGAGCTTTGATGATATCTATATTGATTTGGCAGTGAATTTGTCTAAGCGCTCTCATTGTGTTAAAATGAAGGTTGGTGCTGTTATCACAAAGGATACTCGTATTGTGTCACTAGGATATAATGGCCCTCCTTCAGGGACTCATAATTGTGATATAGAATGGCCTGTAGAGGGTTGTCCCAGAAGTAGTAAAGGCAGCTGTTCGTTGGCATTACATGCTGAAGAGAATGCCATTTTATATGCTGCTAAGAATAAGGTTGATTTACAGGGAGCCACCCTTTATATTACCTTGTCACCATGCCTCCCTTGTGCAAGGATGGTCTTTACCTCTGGAATTAAGCAAGTTTACTTTTTGAATTCCTATGCAGAATATAAGGGGCAGGAAACAGAAGAAGGGATAGAATTTTTGGAGAGATTTGGAGTTATTGTTAGCAGGTTAACTAAGAAAGTTTAGGAATTAATTATATAACGACTCTTGTATTAATGGCTGAACGCAAAAATAAAATATATTTATTTCTTCCAATTTTATTAGGTATTGCCGTTGCTGGAGGGGTATTTATAGGGTCACGTTATAATTTGCTTTCTGGCGAAGCACAAATGTTTGGGCTTAATATTGGAAAATTCAATAAGGTAAATGATGTATTAAATTATGTCCTTGAGGAGTATGTCGATCCGGTGAACAGGGAAGACCTTATTGAGGGTTCGCTAGTAGCAGTGTTGAAAGATCTTGACCCTCATTCATCTTATATTCCACCTAGAGATTTATCTTCATATAATGAGCCACTGGAAGGCAACTTTGATGGAATAGGGATTGAATTCAATATTATAAATGATACCATTGTAGTAATCAGCCCAATAGCTGGAGGGCCATCAGAAGCACTTGGTATAGAGGCTGGAGACAGGATTGTAAAAATAGAAGGAGAGGTCGTTGCAGGTGTAGGGTTCACCAATAAGGATGCTATCAATCTGTTACGAGGAGCTAGAGGAACTCTTGTGGAAGTGAGTATTTCAAGAAGAGGTACTACAGCGATTATTGATTATAAAATTTTAAGGGGAGAAATTCCGATCCATAGTGTTGATGTCGCCTATATGCTAGAAGATTCGATTGGTTATATTAAGATTAATAGATTTTCTGCTAATACTTTTGACGAATACAAGGAAGCATTTAACTCTTTGCCACGCAGTAAGCTTAAAGGCATGGTTTTAGATCTTCGTGGAAACCCCGGAGGCTATCTGACCGCTTCTATTAAGCTTGCTGATGAGTTTTTGGAGAATAATAGAATGATTGTTTATACGGAAGGAAAATCACATCCCCATGCCCCATATTATTCCACTGAACAAGGTGCCTTTAAAAATGGGCGGCTGGTTGTTTTAATTGATGAGGGGGCGGCCTCAGCTAGCGAGATTGTTGCGGGGGCTTTGCAAGATAATGACCGTGGCATAATTATGGGACGTCGCTCTTTTGGCAAGGGGCTGGTTCAGGAGCAATTTAACTTTCCTGACGGTTCTGCCGTAAGATTAACGATTGCAAGGTATTACACGCCAACTGGCAGATGTATTCAGCGTTCTTATGATAAAGGCCTTGAAGCGTATTATTATGAAATTTATAAGCGTTATGGTGAAGAAGGGTTGATTAATATGGACAGCTCCTATTTTGCAGACTCGTTGAGGTTTGTTACTCCAGGTGGAAAAACCGTTTATGGTGGTGGGGGTATTATGCCTGATGTTTTGGTTAGGCTGGATACTGCGGGAAAATCTAATTATCTTAGAAAAATTTTAAATCAGGGGTTAATAAGAATGTTTGCTTTTGACTATACGGATAAAAACAGAAAGCAATTATCTGAGATAAAAGATCTTGCTGCATTTGATAGAATTATAAAGGTAGACAAGAAATTATTGGAAGAATTTCAAGAATTTGCCTATAGTAAAGGGGTAGCAGTAGATGAACCAGGATTCAAAGTGTCTGAGCATTTAATTGTTCAAAGAATTAAAGTGTTAATTGCTAAAAACTTATTTGGCAATATGGGGTTATATCCTGTATTAAACAGAACTGACAAGGATGTACTTACTGCAATTAAGTACATTAATCAAAAGGAGCATAGTCCTTTGGCTAATATGGTGCCATAAAAAAAAGGGGTTCGGTATTCCGAACCCCTTTAATCATTTTGAAGCTTTGAATAAATAATTATCCTTCAGCTCCAGCATCCGCTTCTTCTTCGTCTGAGTGATCATGACCGTCGTCGCCTTCTTCATGGCTATGACATGCATCAGAACATGTATGGCCTTTCTCACCACATGCATGATGACATGCTTCTTCAGTGCATTTGTCATTGCATACATGCTCAGCGAGCTCTTCACTTGCTTCTTCAGTAGCTGCTTCTTCAGTAGCTGCTTCTTCAGTAGCTGCTTCTTCAGTAACTGCTTCTTCAGTAGCCGCTTCTTCAGTAGTAGCTTCAGTTTCGCCACCTCCACAAGCTACAAAAGTGAACATTCCTGCAGCGAAAAGTAATAAATATACCTTTTTCATTAGTGTGTGTTTTTGTGTCCGTTTATTGGGCACGGTTAATTTAAATTGAATTCAATGGGTGCAAATGTAAATAAATTAACTAACCCAAAGTGTAATCTGGAATGTTTTTTTTAAAGTTTTTAAAGAATAGTGATGCGTATTAAATACTATTTAACTTGTTAGTTTGTGTTTCAGCCTATAAATAAGAAAATACATCACCGGTACGATTACAAGCGTAAGAAAAGTTGCAAAACTTAACCCAAAAATTACTGTCCATGCAATTGGGCCCCAAAAAATAACATTGTCACCACCAAAAAATATTTGTGGATCAAATGCTGTAAATAAGGTATAAAAATTAATATTCAATCCAATTGCCAGAGGTAATAATCCTAAAATAGTCGTTATTGCTGTTAGCAATACCGGCCTTAACCTAGTTTTTCCACCTTCAATAATACAGTCTCTAAAATCATTAAGAGGTAATATTATATTCTCCTTTGAATCATCGGTATTATGAGATAATTCTTCCTTTTTCCTCTCTATCAAAAGATTGGTGAAATCAAGTAGCACGATAGCATTGTTCACAACAACTCCAGCAAGTGAAATTATTCCAATCATAGTCATTATTATTATGAAATCCATTTGAAAGATCACCAAGCCCATTAAAACTCCGATAAGGCTAAATAAGACTGATGTTACAATTATAAAGGGAGTAATTGCAGAATTGAACTGAGAAACCATGATTAAAAAGATCAGGAATACGGCAACCATAAGTGCTTTGCTGAGGAAACCCATCTCTTTAGCCTGATCTTCTTGCTCTCCAGCAAACTTTATTTTATATCCAGAAGGTAACCTGAAATCCTGTAAAGCTCGTTTGATATTATCTACAGTTTCAGTTGGATTATACCCAACTTCAACATTTGAGTCAATTGTTACAACCCGGTTAAGGTTTTTTCGCTTTACTGCACTGAATGTGGAACTTTTTCGTGCTATAGCTACAGCAGATATTGGCACTTGCCTGATTTTTCCTGTTATTTGATCTCTAAAAGTAATTCTTTGGTTCATTAGTGTCTCCTGGTTGTGTCGGAAGTTCTCTTGAAAGCGTATATTGATAGGGTAATCATCTTCACCCTCTTTATATTTTGACACTTCCTTCCCGAAAATAGCAGTTCTTATTGCAGAGCCAATTTGACCACTGGATAAATTTAATCTTCTTGCTTTTGCCCTGTCTATCTCAATTATTAATTCAGGTTTACCTAAGTCAACATCCAGCTTCAGCTCTTCAATTCCTGCTATATTATTTCGGTTAATGAAGTTTTTGATTCTTTCAGAGTAAACAATTAAAGAATCATAGTTTTTTCCAGTGATTTCAATTTTGATTGGTTTCCCCCTGGGTGGGCCGGCCTCATCCTTATCTGCAGTAACCTGCGCACCCGGATATTTGTGCCTAACAGCCTCTCTAATTTCTTCTAAAACATTTTTGGTGCTTACGCCTCTTCTGTTTTGGAAATCAACAAAGGACACCTGCACACGTCCTTTATGAGGGGTGTTACCCATTATCGGACCTCTTGAAGGATCGCTAGTGCCTTCTCCTACTTGCGCAATAATTGATTCTACCAAATAGTTGTCTTCTATTGATTTCCCATTATAGGATGAAGTGTCGATGTATTTTGTAAGTAAATTTATTACATCTTGTTCAATTAATTTGGTAAGCTTATTGGTAGATTCTATGTCTGTTCCTATTGGTTTTTCAATAAATATGTTAACATATTTTGGTTCATTTATAGGGAAGAATTCAACTTTGGGTGTAAAGATTCCAATAAGCACGAATGAAAGAACTAAAAGTGCGATAGTGCCAAAGAATAAAACGATGGGTTTTGAACCTGTTAACGCCATACTAAGCATGGATTTATACTTGCGATCAAGAGTGGGAATCACCTTGCTCTGAAAAACAAGGGATGCCGGATGTAAAATATATATGTTTAAAAGGATGATGACACCTGCAGCCAAGAGTAAGTTAGCCAGGGCAAATGTTTTGAAAAAGTAAAAAAAGATTGAAATTCCGATCAGGATTAATGCCTTTTTAAATGCTTTGTGTTTATTGATTTTATGATTGCCTGCTCTCATCCATACGGCAGTTAGAACTGGGTTGATCACAAGTGCGACAAATAGTGAAGAACCAAGCACAATGATCAAGGTGATTGGCAGGAACTTCATAAATTCTCCCATCATGCCTGGCCAAAAGGCTAAGGAAATAAATGCTGCTAAGGTGGTTGCTGTTGAGCTTATTATTGGCAAAGCTACTTCCCCTACGCCCTTTTTAGCAGCTTGTATTGGGGGGAACCCTTCGTCCATTAGTCTATATATGTTTTCAACGACCACAATTCCATTATCAACCAGCATTCCAAGTGCTAGAATAAGCGAGAATAGGACCATTAAATTTAAGGTAACACCCATGGCTCCAAGAATCATAAAGGCCATAAACATGGAAAGGGGAATAGCAGTGCCAACAAACAAGGCATTTCTCAAACCCAGGAAGAAAAGCAAAACCAATACTACCAGAATTACACCAGAAATAATACTGTTTTCCAAATTGCTGACCTGGCTTCTAGTCATATCACTCTGGTCATTTGTAATTGAAATATCGAGGGTTTCAGGAAATTCGGTTTTTTTTGCTTCCGAGATAATCTCATTTATCTTGATAGAAGTCTCAATAAGGTTAGCACCTGCCCGTTTAATAACGTCCAGCATGACTACAGGTTTTTGAAATTCCCTGGCATAGCTCTTTCGTTCTTCAAAATCAAAGGTTACTTCAGCTATCTCCTTTAGGTGGACAATGTTGAATTTTTCTCTTTTTACCACCACATTTTTTATTTCCTCTATAGAAGTAAATTCTCCAATTACACGGACTGTCCTTCTGAATTCGTCAACAAGAATATCTCCACCGGAAACACTCATGTTTTCAAAAGCTATGGCATTTTCAATGTCTTGGAAACTAATTTCAGTGGCTTCCATTTTATGAATATTGACATTGATCTTCACTTCCTTTTCCTGAACTCCACGTATATCTACTTTTGAAATGTCTGAGATGAGTTCAATTTTATCCTCTAGATATGTTGCGTATTTTTTCAGTTGGTCAATTGAAAAGTCACCAGATAAATTGATGTTCATTATTGGAAACTCAGAAAAATTCATCTCAAAAATATTTGGATCAGCGGGAAGATCATCCGGAATATCCTTATTGCTTTTCGCTCTGTCTACGGCATCCTTAACTTTCCTTAATGCTTCTGAGGGCTCCATTTCAAAATCAAATTCTACAATAATAGTAGAGTAACCATGGATACATGTTGAATTGATATTATCAACTCCAGAAATTGTGTTGATCTCCTTTTCTAAGGGTCTGGTTATAAGTTTTTCTATATCCAATGGCGAATTGCCTGGATATGCAGTTCCAACATAGATGGTTGGTATTACTAAGTCCGGAAAGGTGGCTTTAGGCATTGACCTATAGGCCATGATGCCGGCGATAATAATGATTGCCGTAATTACAAAAACGGTATTTCTGTTATTTACTGCAAAAGTAGATAATGGAAATTCCCTTATACTTTCCCTTTGTTTTAGATCCATTATAACCTGCGTTTGCTTTTGGCCGGATATATTATCCTATGTCCTTACTTTTTGGCCATCTTTAATGTTTCTTGCTCCTTTCAAAACGATCTCTTCTTCTCCAGATAAGCCATCCAGAATAATTGTTTCATTATTGTATGACATGCCACTTACAACCATAATCTTTTTTGCTTTCAAGGTATTTCCCTCTTTGTTGAGGATGTAAATGAACTCTTTTCCTAAAGCATCTTGCTGAATAATCCCTGAAGGAACCACAATGGCAGAATCAGCTTCAAAATCCTTGATCTGAAGGATAGTTAGGAGGTTTGGTTTTAATTCTTCATTTTGGTTTCTAATATCAATATAGATTTTAAAGGTCCTATTGTTAGGATTAATAGAGGAGCCTAATCGATTTATTTGGGCTTCAATGGACTTGTTTAATGATGTGATTTCAACTTTTACATAGGTCCCTTCTTTTATCGTTGAGATATAATTCTCGGAAACTTCTGCAACTATGTAAACTTGATTAATATTGATTAGGCGGAGCAGAGGGAGCATTATATTTCCCAATTCTCCTTCCTTGTAAAATATTTCATCAATAATACCTGTAAATGGAGCGGTAATAATGAACTTTTGCAAGGTTGCATTTAAGGTTGCCAATCTTTGTTGCAGGCTTTCTTTTCTGCTTTTTGCTTCCAGATATTGTAGTTCTGAGCCAATTTTTTGATTCCAAAGCTCTTCCTGTTTTAGGAAAATGGTATTTGCAAGTTCAAAGGCCACATTCAACTCATCAATATTGTGCTGGACAATTTCTTTATCAAGTATTGCTAGAACTTGACCTTTATTTACTGTCTGACCTACTTCTACCCTTATTTCTTTTATGGTTCCTGGCATTTCCATATTTACGGAAGCGTTCTGCTTGGATTCTACGTTGCCATATACCTCAAAAAAATGCTCAAATTTAGTAAGCCCTAATTTTTTGGAGGATACAATGGTTAGCTTCTTGTGTGAAGAGCTATCTAGTTTTTCAATCTGATTCTGTACCGCCTCAATTTGGCTGGCGATTTCTTTATATATAGTTTTTAAAGAGTCTTGTTTGTGCAGAAGCGCTTTAATATCTTCCGAGCCTTTATTATGAGCACATGAAGACAGAAGAAATGTTATTAGGATACCATTGATAAGCCAGGTAATATTAGAGCGCCTTTTTCCTTTTGTTGGATGAGATTGATTCATTTTTTGTTTATAATAGTTGTCCAGCAGTTTTGTCGAGATTGGATTTTGCATTGAGTAGCCTGAACATTGCTTGAATATAATTGGATTGTGTGCTTGAATATTGATTCTCAGCCATGGTTAAATCGGTGCTTGAAGCCACGCCTTGCTGAAACTTAATTTCTGTCAAATCTCTGATATTCTCAGCCAGGTCTAAATTCTGTTTCTGGTTTTCATAATGTTCGATAGCAGCTGTGTATTCCATTAATGCTGTCTGCATCTGTAGTTTAAGGCTCTGATTCACCTGTGATTGTTGTATTTCTGCTTTTTCCAATTCGAGGCTGGCTCTTTGGATGACTGCTTTTTGTCCAAATCCGCCAAATAATGGTACTGAAATATTCAAACCCCATAAGGTTGATGGATACCATTTCCCCCCATCAAAGAAGCTAAATTCATTTCGGAAAGAGTTCTGTTGGTGGTTGAAAAAACCATCTACTGTTGGCAGGAATTTAGATTTTTCTGCCTTTTGTTTTAAACTCATCAAAGTTACTTGAGTCCTTGCTAGCTGAAAATCAATATGGGCTTCTGGACTAAATTCATCTCTTATGGCATTTTCAAGTGATTCAATAATTAGGTTCTCCAGTTTATCTGTAGGGGTGATTTTTGTTGAAATATCTAATCCCATCTGAAATTTTAATATGTTTCTTGATATTTTCTCCTGTTGTTTAGCATTTATTAAAGCACTTTCCGCATTTGCAACCATTAGCTTAATTTGGGAAATGTCGTTCTCTTCCATAAAGCCATTAATCCACAGTACTTCAGTCTCTTTCAAAGTTTTTCTTAAATTTTTAACATTTGTATTAGTGATTTTAACATTTTCATGGGAAACCAGAACAGTGTAATATGCTTTAGCTACCAGAGCTTTTATTTCAATCTCTGTTTTAACTAATATTTGTTCGTTTACTTGAACAAAGGTTTTAGCTCCCTTTAGTCCAACCAGGTAGGAGCCGTCAAATATTAATTGCCTTATGTTAATTCCTGCAGTACTGCTATATCTGGATCCAAATTGCAGCTCCTGGAAACCTCCCTCTTGGGTCGCAGGGGCATTTGGGTAAATCGTAGTACTTTGTGAAACATCATTAATCCATTGATTGAACCAATTGGGAAATCCGAATGCATCTGCTGGAACTACTGAAGTGGGGATGTCAATAAAGTGTTGAAAGGATCCGCTACCTTCAACTTGTGGCATACCCAATGCAATAAGGCTCGATACTGTTTTTTGAGAAATGCCAATTTCAATGGATGCCATTTGAACCTGATAATTGTTTTTGATGGCATATGTTTGTGCTTCTTTTAGGCTGTAAGCATTATTTGTAGAGTCCTGTCCTTTGCAATTAAAAAACAGAATTGTTGTAATAATTATTATTGATATCCTCCTCATCACACCTTCAATTACTCTCACTTATTAAATGATACTAATAGTTTTTCGGCTGGTAAATCATGTAGATTTTCACTGATCTTATCCAAGGTTTTGAAAAACGATTTCTGTTGCCCTTCACTAATTCCGTTAAGTGCTTTTTTATTAAGATCGCCAATTGCCTTATTAATAACAGGAATTAATTTCTTCCCTTTTGGGGTCAGTTTTATTAAATATGCCCTTCTGTCATCTAATTTTGGTGCTCTTTTCAGCAAGCCCTTCTCCTCGAGGTTGTCAATAATCCTCAATACGTTGGTTTTATCCAAACCGCATTCGTCT
>DTSC01000234.1 GCA_012965625.1 Flavobacteriales bacterium
AGTAATTTTTTCATCATTTTCATCAAATCCTTGTAGTGAAAACATTATCCCAAAAGCGGCTAAAATCAGAGTATAAACCAAGAAATGCTATAATCAGAGCTAATACAGATGAGGATAGTTTATGACAAGAATTTTTACGGATCATCAGGAGCAGCTATTCCTAATACGAACAGAGGAGAAGATGCTTACGATATTTGTGATTGGATCGTTTCTCAATCTTGGCATAAAGACAGAATAGGTACCTGGGGCCCTTCTGCTTTAGGTGGGGTGCAATATCAATTATGTGTTGAAGATCATCCCAACCACACTTGTGCAGTCCCTTTGGTTGCAACAGGCTCTCAAGGCTACGACTCGTATTTCTCTGGAGGAGTTTTAGAAGAGGCCAGATTGAATCAGCTAGATGCATTGGGATATGGAATTTCCACAACAATTATGGCCCTGGTATATGATAACATTGTTTGGGATATTGCCGAAAATAATACTTGGTTTCCTGATGATATTCAGATTCCTACGCTACAAATTGGTGGTTGGTATGATCATACTATTGACCAAATGATTGATTTTTATAGCAGTTCTAGAAACGTGGCTGATCTATCGGTTATTGATAAACAATGGTTATTAGTTGGGCCGTGGGTACATGGTGGAATTGGTCCTGCCCATATAGGAACAGCCAATCAAGGTGAGTTGACTTATCCTTCTGCTGAATTTAAAAGTGATTCAATGGCGTGGGAATTTTTTGCTTATTATTTGTTGGATACACCAAATGGGTGGAACAATACAGACTACATTACTTATTTTGATATGGGAGGGACTGATGATTGGCTCACCTCCAATGATGATGACATCCATGCCACAGGGACAAATGTCTTGTATTTAGGGCAGAACAATAGTTTAAATTCATTTACAGGAATTGATTCCAGCTCTTTTGTTTCAGACCCTAACAATCCTTCACCTACTTTGGGGGGCGCTACATTAAGTGATCTTTTGGATCAGGGACCCTATGATCAAAGTTCCTTAGATTCAAGATCAGATATTGTAACTTTTTCTACAGCTACTTTGACCAATGATATAACCATTACAGGCAGAATACAATTAGACCTATATATCAGTTCTGATCAGCCGGATTGTGACATTTCAATTCGGTTAGCAGACACCTATCCGGACGGTCGTGTTATGTTGATCACAGATGGGATAAAAAGAATGCGTTTTAGAAATAATGCATATACGGTTAATGATGAAGTATTTATGACTCCAGGAGTTGTTTACAATGTTCAGGTAGATTTGCCATTTACCAGATATACTTGGAAAGCAGGACATCAGATCAAAATTTATTTAGGAGGAAATAATGCCATAAGATTCAATGTAAACCTTCAGGATGGCGACACCATGTACCTACCTGGACCAGGCAATATTGCAAACATAACAGTTCATCATAACACCAATTATCCAAGTCAGATCCTTCTTCCCGGAACCAATCCAACGATAGGTATTGTTTCTCATGATAGAGTGCATTTTAATTTCTTTCCAAATCCTGCAAATGAGATATTAACATTGCACTCAGATCATCAGATTGAAAGCTACCAGTTTATTGATTTAACAGGAAAAGTTCTCTCCAATGTATTGCCCCTAATCAATAACCCAATTAAAGTAGGCTATCTTGAACCAGGTATGTACATGTTAAAAGTTATAACGAATGAGGGAAATTTTGCCACAAAAAAGTTCACCAAACTGTGAGTAGAACAACCAATCATTCACTACCCCATCCAGATCCTGATCAAAAAGTTCGATTTTGTCCCGTTGGCTCCACTTTTCATTTTAATCTTAAACCAACCATCTCCCACATTTTAACTATTTTAGTATAAATTGACTCCTATGAAAAGGTTGGTCCTGGTTTTTATTGTATCCGTTACTATTTGTAAACAAAGTAATGGTCAGGTTGTTATAGACACTGGAGATGTATTTGTGGAAATTTCATCTGTAATTTCCACTATGCCTGGTCATTCTGGTAATGATTATATTGCTCCTGACACAGCCCAGTTAAACACCTGGGGGTATGTGTTGGAAAACCTTATCATGGGTGATTACGCTAAAGCTTCTGATTCAGCAAATACCATAGGCTATGACCTTATACAGTTTCTGGATACCACTCTTACTAACAGTACAACTTATTATATATTGAAAACCAATAGTAGTAATTACTGGGGCACCTATGTGTACAATCCCAATTATTGCCGGCCATTGGTCATACAGTCACCACATCCCATATTAGATATTAATACAGGAATAGAGGGCATCCATGTTTTTAAAAGAACAGAAGCTTTGTTTTTTTGTTTGAGTGGGACAAACAGATGTAACAATTCAACGTATTCTACCTGTGATGGCACCACATTAATGTGCTCGAGCAGTTCAGAGAGCTACCGCATATCAGACCTTCCGCATAACCTCTCTACTGTCTTCCAAAGCACTACAGATTCACTTTTTAGAAATTACGACAATACACACTTTATCCAGCTGCACGGATTTACAAAATTAAGCACAGACCCCTATGTAATATTGAGCAACGGAACACAAATAACACCTTCTCCAGATCATATGTCAACTTTTAAAATGGAATTATACGAGGAAGACACTTCATTGACATTCAAAGTTGCCCATGTGGATTTGACCTGGACAAGGTTGAGGGGCTTTTACAACGTACAGAGCAGGCTCGTTAATTCAAGCTCTGATTATTGCAACTCAAATGCAACTACTACTAATGGCAGATTCTTTCATTTTGAACAGGAGCAATCGAAATTAAGGGATGATGAAACAGGTTGGGATAAAGTTGCAAATGCGCTCATAAACACATTTACCTGCCCAGTATTATCTAATGGAGCTGATATTTTAAATGAAAAACTGACCATTTCTCCTAACCCAACCAATGACCGCATAACCCTTGACATAAATTGTTATAATGGCCCTGTTAAGGTTGAGGTGTACAACTTGTCTGGAAGACTATTGGAAACCACTAATTCCACCACCCTATCACTTAGAGATTACGCTAAGGGTATCTATGTGTTTAAGGTAAGCTATGCAGATAGAGTAAAGGAGATAAAGGTGGTGAAAGAGTAGTTTATTAGTACTCTGTTTAGAAAAAGGGAGGCAATTGATTTATCTTACTTAATAAAAGCCTTATGAACCATTTGATGATCAGGTGTAATCAACCGGATTAAGTAATATCCATGATTTAAATCATTAACAGGTATGGACATATTGTTCTTCATCAAGATTCCCGTCTTTATCTTCTGTCCCTGACTATTTATAATATTCCATTGAGTACCATCAAGATCTTTACCGTTAACATTAAGCAGTTCAGAAACCGGATTTGGATATAAGCTTAAATTTATTTCTTGATTCTCATCAATTTGTGTCGGTACCCCAGGCTCACCTTTTACAAAAGAATAAACCATTCCGTCTGATGGATAATTGTCCATTTTCTGATTAATTACAGTCGAGGTTTGTGGATTTAGAGGATCGCCTATAAGACTGATGCCATCTTCAAAATATGGCGTACCAGAATATTTCTGAACACTTAAAGTTGACATGTTCCCAAGGAATCCGGCACCAAAATGAAATTCAATGTTTCCGGTTTCTTCATAGATCCAAACTTGATAATTTATGACATTGGTGGAGTCTGCTCCCCAAACATTTGCCAATTTCCATTCGACCTTAAAAATCTTTGTACCAGCCGTACCTTCTGTAAGGTAGGTAACAGGAATTGGGGAGTTGAAACCTATCAGAAAAGCACCATCTACCAGATCTGCCCTGGACATGCCTATCATTACTTCAGCATTGCCAATAGTATCAAATAAAAAACCATTTGAGTTTAAATTCAGTGTCGTAAAAGAGCTGTCAAACAATTCGGCAGTAAACCCAATTGGAACTTGCCAGATTTCATCATCCCACAACTGACCACCCGTTATATCTGTTGCGCCAGTTAATTCCACATAAGTTACATTGCTTGTTGTAAGAGTATAGGTTTGAGACTTAACGCACATTACCATAAACATGCCTAGAGTCAGCGTACATAGTTTCTTCATGATTAAGAATTTTTATCAAAACTAGAACGAACCACTATTCCAAGAAAATCCAAATTACACATTTATAATATTTCATACAATCATTAATTTCAATTTCTATATGATGTGTTTTAAAAATAAAAGTATTATTTCATTATGAGAACTATTATACGAAGACTCTAAAGGATCTGGATTTTTAGTATTGTGGTATTGCAATTGTTAATTAAAGCGAAGACCCCTTCCACTCAATGTGGTGCATATTTTTATTTTGTGCGGGCAAAATTGTTTGAGCCAAATTTTAATTGATAATAATTTGGATATTATTTAAAGATATTTGTATTTTTAAACACCTTTAAACGGATATTAATAAACTATGAATTATGATCAATTTTACCCCTAAATTTAAACAGGAAACCGACAAGAGTAATATCAAATATGAAACCGTTGCAGATTACATGACAACGGAGCTTATCACCTTTACGCCTGACCAAGATATCCGTGAGGTAATTGAAATTATTATTAGCAATAAGATCTCAGGGGCACCAGTAATAAATGATAAAAAAGAGCTGGTCGGTATTATTTCAGAAAAAGACTGCCTTCGGGTTATTTATGATGATAAATATCATAATTTACCACCAAATAAGGAGAAAGTTAGTAATTATATGTCCAAAAAGGTGGTGTCCGTTGAGGAAACCCTGGATGTGGCTGATGCAGCCAACCTGTTCCTGAACTCTAATTTCAGAAGATATCCCGTGGTACGTGATGGAAAGATGATAGGATTGGTTAGCAGGCACGACATTTTGCGGGCATCCAAAAAGATAAAGAAAACAAGCTGGAAGAAAAATACCTAAAAAGGAAAATGTGAGTGAAGTTAATAGGCTTAGATCCGTGAATGGATTCGGCAAGAGCACTTAAGATATTACCACCAGCTCCACTAATCATGTAACCTAAAACCGCATTCCCATCACCAGGATATCATCCACCTGCTCCAAGTCACCTTTCCACTCCAATAACGTATCTTCTAATATCACTTTTTGTTCATTCATGATTTTGTCCTGAATAGATAATAAGAGGTTCTTGAAATTTTTCATCATGAACTTTTTCTCCTTTGGACCCCCAAACTGATCGTGAAAGCCATCAGAGAATAAATACAATGTATCTCCACGCTGCACCGTAAACTCATGGTGTGTAAATTCCTTTTGTTCGCCGGTGAGAAAACCTACAGGCTGCCGGTCAGCCTTTATCTCCCAGATCTCTCCATTGCGAATGAAGAATGCAGGGTTAAAGGCTGTAGCAATTTCCAGGGTGATCTTTTTGTCCCAGGCAATGAGCACTCCATCCATGCCATCTTTCTGCTGGCCTGCATCACCTGTCTGCTTGAGTGCTTCTATAAAACCCTTTCTCACATCATAGAAGATCTCATTAGGCTTGGTGATCCCTTTTTCCACAACAGCCTCATCGAGCAATGAAGAACCAATCATACTCATGAATGCACCTGGCACCCCATGGCCTGTGCAATCACAAACAGCAATGTAAATCCTGTCATTAAAGTGCTGCATCCAGTAAAAGTCCCCACTTACAATGTCCTTGGGCTTAAACAGCACAAATCCATCCGGTATCAAGGAAAGCTCCTCGGCAGATGGAAGCAGAGCTTGCTGTATATTTTCTGCATATTGGATGCTGTCGGTAATGTCTTTCTTCTGCGCTTCTACTATTTCCTTCTGCGCTTCTATAATCTTCTTTTGCATACGTGTGATCCGCAAACGGTTGAAGATAAAAATAGCAAATAAGAAGACTATAAGGAGGCCTCCACCTGTGGCATAGGCTATAAGCTTTTGCCGCTTTTCTCTTTCTGCTGACAGCGCCATTTGCTCCTGGTGCTTGGCTTCAGCCAATGCCTGCTCTTTCTCGTAAGCGTGCTGATAATCAAGCTTGATAGAGGCTTCTTTGTTCTCTTGGCTATAAATACTATCACGCATCTCAACATATAACTTATACATTTCTAAAGCCTTGGAAGGCTGATCATTTATTAAAAAAACCTTGTGAAGCAGGTGAGCGGCACTGCCAATTTCAAGCACTCCGCCTACTTCCGTAGCCATATCCATTGCCTGATTTCCATATTTAAGGGCCTCCGAATAATCTTCTTTAATGAAATAAAGGTTTCCAATGTGATTGTAAGAAACGGCCATTCCCCTTCTGTTACCCGTTTCTACAAAAATCTTTAACCCTTGCTGATAATATATCAATGCCTGTTCAGGATCTCCTTGTTTTTTAAATATTGACCCAATATTGCCATAACAAGCAGCCTTTCCTCTTTTATCACTGATTTCTTCATAAATTTCCAAAGCCCTTTTGTAATAGCTTAAAGCCGTATCACCCTTACTGCTATCAGCATATATGTTTCCAATATTTATTAAAGTATTTGCCATTCCTCTTTTATCGCCTAATATTTCATCGAGCTTAAAAGATTTCCGGTAATATTCCAGGGCCTGCTTATGATTGCCTTGGCCCCTGAAAATATTACCTATATTGCTGTAAGCTTTGGCAATAGCTTTTTTATCGCCGATCTCTTCACTTATTTTTAAACATTTATGATAATACTCCAGGGCTTTTTTTTCATTGCCCTGATTCTTATAAATAATTCCCATATTATTATATGCCTTGGTCATCCCCTTTATGTTATTAATCTCCTCCAGAATTTCTAAGCTTCTTTGATAATAACCCAAAGCTTCGTCGTAATTGCCCTTTAAAAAAAAGTGGCACCCTGAGTATTCAACGCACTGGCTATCCAGTGTTTATTGCCTGTTTCCTCAGCCAGGTTTAGCTGCAAACCAGCAAGATAAAAAGAAGAGTCGGGTTGGGAAAAAAGATAACCTTCCCAAGATATTTCTTGCATGGCCTTAAGCCGCATGGTGTCATGCTGGCTTTTGTCGTTCCACACGCCCCAGAGGGAGTCGAGGTTTACAGCCGAGGCCATGCTGAGCCAAAGGCAGAGGGAGCTTACCAGGGTTAGGCGTTTGTTCATTTTACTAAATTACAGAAATTTGCGCTCAACCGCGCAACCAGCGAACAAAACGTCTTTCTCTATATCAGGTGGGAGGCCCTCCTACTCTATTTTCAGCACTTTATAGGTACTGGACCCCACCTTTAAAAAGTAGATATTGGGAGGCAGGTCCGACAAGTCTATCTGCCGGCTATTGATGTCAAGACGGCCTGATGCTATACTTTCTCCTAAAATGGAAAAAAGCTTATAATCCAAGGGCCTTGAAAAATTGCCCTTAATCAAAATTTGGGCATTGGATGGATTCGGATAAATTCTGTACTCTGCATCATTTACACTTGTCAATTCCATTGACCCTGTAAATCCATGAATGTCGTATTTGGAAAAGAATTTCCAAACCTCAACACTTGCCTTGATGTCCATATTACCCCACGCACCCGGCCAATCATGGCCTCCTCCAAATACCTTAAAATGTTCTGTGGTAGTGCCATTATCACCTCCACTATAAATCATGTGTTCAACAGTACTATTGTCAGACATATTGATATCAGGAATTGCTGTCGTGGAAGGGGATATATCACAATTATTATACGCAACCCAATATTGCAGCACCTCATCAATTGATTTTGTCCATGAAGGAGCTCCGGTATATGGAACTGTAAGGTCAGCATCTCCATGTATTTGCAATACAGCAGTTGGATGCTGCGGATTGCAGGCATTATACGTCTGTGGTGTCATGGAGCCTGTAACAGAAGCTATGGCCGCAATTTTATCACTTAGCTGACAGGCCAGCAAGAAACTCATATATCCTCCGTTAGACATGCCGGTGCTGTATACTCTTGCAGTATCAATATTGTATGTATTTACAATTGAATCGAGCAAGGTGCTTGTGAAGCCTATATCGTCAATCGTACTCCCTAAGGTCCATCCGCCAACATTCCAGTGAGCTTTACCCGTATTGTCTATGGTCCCCTGTGGATGGATGAGGATAAATCCAGCCGTATCTGCAATTTCAGTGAATTTAGTGTAGGACATATTTACTGCTGCAGAGCTTCCATAACCATGAAAGCAAAATACTAAGGGCGCTGCTGTGCTGGCATTATAGGAAGCGGGAACATATAATATATATTCGCGCTGCAGGCTATCATGCATGATGGTACCATTGATGGTTTGCTGTCCCAATACAATAATTGGTGCACAAAGTAATAGGAGTAGTAGCTTTTTCATGTGCCTAAATTAATAAATTTTATAATCATGCCACAAAGGCATCCATAATCATCAAAAGTTTATAAGTTACTCTGGCTCCTTGGTCTAATTTTTTGGCCGTCCATAAAATATTTTATAATTTCCATATAATTTTGCGAAAAATTTATGAATACAGCCATGAATCCTAAATACTTGCTCCTGCTAATATTGACTGTCTTAGGAAATGCAGTTTACGCTCAAGGGGAGGAACATCATGAAGAACATCATGAGGGTAACCATGACCATTATGAGCATCATAGAAATGAAATCGGTATTGCAAATGCTCCAGTATATTTTGTTAATGAAGGGGCGGTCTCCTATGGGCTTCACATTCACTTCCTGACCAATATAGCAAAGACAAAATTTAGCCTTGGCCTTGGATACGAGAGGATCTTTGACGAGCATCAGCACAATACCATAGGATTGGTGGGAAGCTACAGGCCAACAGACAGGCTGTCCTTCAATCTATCTCCTGGTATCACCTTTGAAGGTGAGGAAGCTTCAGAGGGAAGCTTTGCTCTGCATGCAGAAACAGCGTATGAGTTTGAGTTTAAGAACATTCATTTCGGCCCAGTGCTTGAGCTGGCTTATGATCTGGAAGACTACCACCTAAGCCTGGGCCTTCACCTGGGCTACGGCTTCTAAATGCACATCCCGCTCTGACAGCCTGTCTATCATCGCCTGCCCCAATGCTGTTGCCGGAGTAAGCACACCACCATAGGCCTTGCCGCCTGGAAGCTGCTCCAGATCCCCTGCCAGCAGCAATGCAGCCTCGCAAAGAAACCTGGCGGTGAGGCGATAGCCCGGATCTCCCTTGGCATACATGGAAAACACCCTCTTTTCTCCATCTTCCGCTTCAGCAACCAGCAAGCACTTAAAATGACCGTTAAGCATGGTCTTTTCACTGGGACCTTCGCCTGGTTTGAGTAACATCCGCCGGATTACATGGCGCAGGGGGGAGGTGATCAGCATGACCAGGAGCCCTGTAAAGACTGCCATCAGAAAGGCTGAAAGATATCTTTTAAAATAGGCCCCTTCCTGGTAAACAAATCCTGGCCCATACCCCTGCCCTTGTGCTTCCATCAGGGCTGCACTCCTGCGCACCACGCGGGTATTGGCAAATGCCATCATAAAAGGGCCTGTCCACCGGTCGATCATCTTGTTTTTTTTGACGGCCATTGTATCCCAGCTCTCCTGCTTCTGTTCTTTTGTATAAGAGCCCTCGGGGTTGAGCAGATAGGGATTGCGCATGTCCTTTCCCAGCTTCAGGTCTCCAATAGAAAATATGGTCTCTATCGTACCGCCGGAGGCGGAGCCCTTGGCCGTGTGAAAGCAATCGACACGCTTTACGGCCTTAGCCATTTTGTTGACGGCATACAAGGTAGCCAGGTCTGAAGGAAGTGAATCATATCCACAGGAGGGCACGATCCTTATTCCTTTTGAAGCAGCTTCGGTATGGTGCTTGTCGATCAGCTCTTTTACCCAGAAGTTCTCTCCGGTAATGTCTGCATAGTGGCTAGCATTTTTTACGCAGGAGGCTACCAGCTTGGAGCCATATCGGTGAAAGGGCCCGGCTGTTGAAAGCACCACCCTGGTTCTGGCGGTTAGGCGATCCAGGGCTTCAGCATCATCACCATCCGCCACAATGACCTCGACCTCAAGTGCCATGGTTTTGATGATTTCCTTAAGCTTTAGGGAATTACGGCCGGCAATGGCCCAGCGTACCTGCCCTGCATGTTCCGCAAAATAGCGGACGCACAATCGGCCGGTAAAACCGCTGGCGCCATATATAACGATGTCGAGATCTTTATCCACCATGGCTTAAAATTAATATTAAAAAGCTTATAGCTAAGTGAAAATCATTAATTGTGATAAAACGCATGTACTATCC
>DTSC01000235.1 GCA_012965625.1 Flavobacteriales bacterium
TGCTCCAAGCATCAGCAGCCCAACCATTCAGGATGTTAGCTGCCAGGGCAGTGGAGACGGCTCTATAAGTATCAGCATGACAGGAGGTTCACTGCCATATACTTATTCCTGGTCTACAGGAGACAGTGGTACCGCCATAAATAATTTGGCAGCTGGCCCTTATGAGGTTTTGGTTACCGATACTCTTGGCTGTACGGTAAGCAGGAGCATTGTGGTGAGCGAACCTGCAGCATTGGTCATTGCTGACAGCAGCACCTCCCCTGCTTGCGGTGCCTCTAATGGAGATGCCACAGTAATTACTTCAGGAGGTACAGCACCCTATAGCTATTTGTGGAGCACAGGCAATACTAGCAGTACCGATACTGGACTTCCAGCAGGAGTATACGGAGTCACAGTTAGCGATGTCAACGGCTGCTCAGACTCTTTGAATATTTCAGTGAGTGAAGTGGGGGGTGCCAGCATTGTTATAGGGGGCTTTAGCTCCCCTGGCTGCGGATCTTCTTCGGGCTCGATCGATATTACCCCCACGGGTGGCACCATGCCTTATACCTTCTTGTGGTCTAATGGGGATACCATAGAAGACATCAGTGGCCTTGCCAATGGGCAATACAACGTAACAGTTACAGGAAACGACGGTTGCATGGGAACTTACACCACATCCTTAACAAGCATGTTGCCTATTACACCCAGCATATGCCTGGTAACGGTAGATACGCTTTTGGGTACCAATTTAATAATATGGGAAAAGGATAGCCCACAGGTAGCCACCTCCTACAACATCTACAAGGAGAGCACCGCTGCCGGAGTGTATTATTTGCTTGACAATATTCCAGCAAGCGCTATAAGTCTTTACGAAGACCCCATTTCCAATCCGCAGATCCGCTCCTGGCGGTATAAGCTCTCTGCAGTGGACTCATGTGGCAATGAATCGGATATGAGCACTGACCACAAGACCATACACTTAACGATCAATCTGGGTCTGCAAGGAACGATCAACTTAATATGGGACCATTATAAAGGCTTCCCGGTAAGCACCTATTACATCAAGCGGTATCTGCCAAGCACTGGATGGGTAGAAATTGATTCATTGGCCAGTTCCCTTACTTCCTATACTGACACCCCTGCTACCCAGGTAGGCTTGTTTTACCAAATTTCCGTGAAGCATCCTGATGGTTGTTTCTCCTCTAAAATGGGAAAGAACTACAACAGCACCAGGTCAAATACCACCTCTATTGGGAATACGCCTTTTGGCCTTGCTCCTGCAGCAGATTTCCTTGCCAGTATTACAAGTGTAAATGTTGGTGGGGCCATTGATTTCTTGGACCTTTCGCAAAATAACCCTACTTCCTGGACCTGGTTGTTTGATGGTGGCACACCCGCTTTTGAAACAGATCAGAACCCAATAGGCATTATTTATAATACAGCAGGCGTATATGATGTTACGCTAATTGCTGCCAATGCCCTTGGAAGCGACACCTTGGTAAAAAGTGCATATATACAAGTAAGTTCAGGAGTGGGAATGGAAGGTGAAGAAACAAAAACCAATAGGCTACTTGTCTATCCCAATCCTTTTACCCAAACTACGACCATTTCCTTTGCCAATGCCAGGCAAGCATCCTATACACTTACCGTATACAATATAATGGGTGAAAAAGTGCGTAGGGCAGGTGGTATTACAGCAGAGAAATTTATATTTGAAAAGGGAGAGCTCCTACCTGGTGTTTACTTTTTCGATCTGAGTGGCGATGGAATGCTATATCGAGGAAGGTTGCTAATAAACTAGATGAGACTTATTAGGTTATTTTCTTCTAATTGAATTTATGTATATTCGTTATGCTTTATTAATTTCAATTTTCAACTTTAATCGGTTAATACATCATTTCGCAAAATGCATAAGGGAACCATCTGTAAAAGGACCTCAATTACCTTAGGCTTAATGTTTCTTGTGCTCTCCGCTGCGCTAGCCCAAACTTATAAAGAAAAGGGCAATATACCCTTACGCAATTTCACGACAAAGGAATACAGAAGTGTACCTATTAATAACTGTGTAATTGAGGATTTGAGAGGTATTATTTATGTAGCTAATAATGGCGGTGTACTAACATATGATGGTCTAAGGTGGAGTACAATTAGAATATTAGATGACGCCAAAGTATTCTCACTTGGGATTAATAATAATGGTGTAATTTTTGTCGGAGGCCAGGACCAATTGGGATATTTGTGGCCTGACCCCATTGGTAATTTGGAATATAGGTCTTTGCTTGAGCGGCTTCCCAAAGCTGATCAATCTTTTGGGCGTGTACAAAAGATATTTCCCTACGCTGGCAATGTCTATTTCTATACAGACAAAGGAAGAGTACTTGTTCTGTCTGGAGAAACCCTGGAAATTATTGACTTAGATAACTTGGTCAACATTTTTCTTTTAGAAGACAAACTGTTTTTCCTTCAGGAAGGGACTGGCCTTTTAATGCTTGAGGACAATAGGAAGCGCGTGGTCCTTGATGCAACCGTCCTTCAAGGCATCACGATCCAAGCCATGCTGCCTTTAAACAGAACTCAAATATTATTAATAAGTGAAAAACATGGTCTTTTTCATCTCAATAATGATAACGATGAGGGTTATAAACTGGATAAATTCCCAACAGAAATTGATCGCTTTTTCAATCAAAATGCAATAAAGAATGGAATAGTCCTGAGTAATGGCCACATTTCTATAGGAACCAAAGACCAGGGGCTTATTGTATTGGATCAATTGGGTAGGCTAGAACAGTTTGTCAATAAAAAATCAACCTTGCAAAACATGACCATACATTATCAGTACCAGGACTCCCATGGCAGCCTTTGGCTGGCCTTGCGTAATGGCATCTCCAAGCTTGATATTAGCTCTCCAATTGTTAGTTTTCTAAAAGATCGCAAATTAGAAGGTACCATTGAGACAATAGAAAGGTGCAATGGTTATCTATATGTAGGAAGTGACCAAGGTTTGTACTTATTGGACAATGAACAAGTGCTTGAATCTGATGGTTCATCTTACAATTATTCAGATCTCCGTAAGATTCTAAATGCTGAATGCTGGGATCTATTATCATTAAAGATAAAAAATGAAGAATTATTACTTGTTGCAGCTTCTGAAGGAATATTCCAGATAGACAACAATCAAGAAATCAAAAAAATCTCTTCCTATGATCCAAATGTTTTATATCAATCAAAAAAAGATCCAAACAGAATCTTTGTGGGCCTTTATCCGGGTTTTGCCTCCATATATTACAAAAATGGCAAATGGAAAGATGAGGCCAGAATAGAAGCTATAAAGGACAGGATTTATCGAATTGAGATGGATGAGGATGGCACCTATTGGCTGGGAAATGATGATCCCCCTAATGGCACTGCAAACCTCACAATGAATAGATACAGAAGTCAGCTAGCCAGCATCCAGATAGCAAGTTATGATACCTCCAATGGTTTGCCCAAACAATTTGTATATCCAGTTAAGGGTGTACAAGGCATAATCTTTACCACATCTGAGGGGCTTTGCAGTTTCGATAAGACTAGCAATACATTTGCCCCCTATCTGAATTTCGGTGCTCAGTTTGCTGATGGCAGCCTAAATACTCATCGTTTAGAGGTAGACAAAACAGGCAATGTGTGGATGTGCACATTAAATGAATGGGAAGAAGTTGATGTGGGCTATGCCTGGCCTGACCAGCAAGGTCAATACCACTGGGAGAATAAACCCTTCAGGGGTATTACAGAGGGTGTAATTATGGCCTTTCTCCATGAAGCCAATGGAATAACTTGGCTTGGAGGCACGCATGGCTTATTTAGATATGATGCATTTGTTAAAGCGAATTACGATAAAGACTTTTCAGCCCTAATTCGACAAGTAATAGTAGGTAGAGAAGTGGTGATTCATGGAGGCAGCTATCTAGACAAATTTAGCACGATTGTCTATACCCAACCAGATAATATGAAGCATGAATTGAAATATGCCCAAAACTCCATCAGCTTTCAATTTGCGGCATACAGCTATGAAGGCACATCAGTTAATACTTTCAGCTACAGGCTGGATGGTTTTGAAAATGAGTGGTCTCCCTTCAAACCAGAAGCAACGGCAAAGTTCACCAACCTTCATGAGGGCAGTTATTCTTTCAGGGTTAGGGGGCAAAACCTGTACGGACATGAAAGTAAAGAAGCCGTATATGAATTCACCATACTCCCACCTTGGTACAGAACTATGTGGGCATATATTGGATATATCCTTTTATTCATCGGTCTCATTTACACAATAGTAAGAGTGAGTATTTACAGGCTGAACGCTGCTAAAGTTCAACTTGAAAAGGTAGTGGCAGAGAGAACTGAAGAAGTGGTTAAGCAAAAGGAGGAGATAGCTCAAAAGAATAAGGACATAACAGCTAGCATACGCTATGCAGAGCGTATACAAAGCTCATTGCTGCCCTCAAGTGAGGAGCTCTCCATTTTGCCAGATGGATTTGTGTTATTTCAACCTAAAGACATTGTAAGCGGAGACTTTTACTGGATGCAACACCACAATGACCGTATCTACCTTGCTGCTTGTGACTGCACAGGGCATGGCGTTCCCGGAGCATTCATGAGCATGATTGGCTCCTCTTTCCTCGATGAGGCAGTGATAGAAAAGGGAATTACCCAACCAAATGAGATATTCTTTGAGGTAAGAAAAGGATTCATCAAGGCCCTAAAGCAAACGGGAGAAAAGGGGCAGCAGAAAGATGGCATGGACGCTACGTTGATCGCTTGGGATAAGAAAACTGCCTTACAGGTAGCTTCAGCTTTCAACCCTGTACTGATCATTAGAAAAGGAGAGATAGAGGAGCTCAAGCCAGACAGGCAGCCCGTAGGTTTTCACACAGGAGCACAAAAGCCCTTTACCCATCATGAGCACAAATTAGAAAAAGGAGATACGGTCTATATATTCTCTGACGGCTATCCAGACCAGTTCGGTGGAAAAAAGGACAAGAAATTTATGATGAAAAACTTTAAGAAGCTGCTCTTATCCATACAGGACAAAGCCATGAACGAGCAGAAAACTATCTTAGAAGAAACCATGGCAGAATGGAGAGGAGACACCGAGCAGGTGGATGATATCCTGGTGATGGGGGTTAGGTTTTAATAATGCTGTAAAATATATAAGAAAGGTTTATCGAGCTATTTCAGAAGATTATTTCTTTCCCTTCATAAACGTTTCCAGCATGTCCCACATTTCAGGGGTCACTTTATCCATATTATTGAATTGTCCTGCCCCTTTAAGCCATTCTCCTCCGTCTATAGAAATAATGTCACCGGTAATATAGGCTGAATATTCAGAGACCATGTACGCTGCAAGATTGGCCAGCTCCTGGTGGTCACCAACCCGGCCCAGAGGTACTTTCTTGGTAGGGTCAAATTCTTCTTTGATAGGATCAGGCAACAACCTGGACCATGCACCTTCAGTAGGAAACGGGCCAGGGGCCACTGCATTCAGACGAATACCATGTCTTGCCCATTCTACCGCAAGTGATTTCGTCATTCCAAGAACCCCGGATTTTCCGCAAACAGATGGAACAACCCAGCCCGAACCGGTAAAGGCATAGGTTGTCAACACGCTCAGCACAGTGCCCTTTATCTTTTTTTCAATCCAGTACTTACCCATGGCTAGGGTGAAATTATAGGAACCCTTAAGAACAATATCCACAACAACATCAAAGGCGCGGTGGGAAAGTCGTTCTGTGGGACTGATGAAATTGCCAGCTGCATTGTTCAACAAAATATCAACTTGTCCGTATTTTTCAATTCCCTTGGCTAAGACATTTTCAACTTCGTCATATTTTCTAACATCACAAGCGATTGCAAGAACACTTCCGCCAGTTTCTTTTGCAAGCTCTTTAGCCGTTTTATCAAGAACGTCTTGTTTTCTGCTGCAGATGATAAGGTTTGCCCCCAGCTCTAGGAAGTATTTCCCCATAGACCTGCCTAAACCAGTTCCGCCTCCGGTAATAATAATTGTTTTTCCTTTAAGGGCATTATCCCTTAACATTCCCTGTGTATGCATAGCAATTCGTTTTCTTTATTAAATTAACAAGAAACAATATTACAAGATTTTTTACAAAAATCAAGAGGGGCAAAGGCCCCTCTTGATTTAGAAATAAATGCTAACTAGTTATTTGCTGCAACAGCATTCTTGCTGCCTAACATCAAAAGATCGCTGACTACTATCTCTGTAACATATCGCTTAATGCCCTTCTTATCCTCATAAGATCGGCCTACAAGCCTTCCTTCAATTGCCACTCTATTGCCTTTTTTGAGGTATTTCCCTGCTATCTCTGCAGTTTTGCCCCAAGCAACAAGGTTATGCCATTGGGTCTCAGTCACCTTTTCTCCAGAAGACTTTTTATAAGTGTCTGAAGTTGCCAATGCTAATTTTGCAAGTGTTTTTCCATCAGTCAATTCTTTCATCTCTGGATCTGCTCCCAGGTTTCCTATTAACTGAACTTTATTTCTTAGTGTTTTCATTGTTTTTGATTTTAATTGCCCACCCATTGGTGAACGGATTTTTAATTTAGTTATCGTCAATTCTATTATCGCTGTTTTCAGTTGTCAATTTTTGAAATCTTTGATTAATTGACAGGCCAAAATTATTGTGCAGCAGAAGGATCTGAAAACGGAATAACGATATCAAGGTATCTGGATTTTGCAATAATTATCATTTACATCATAAATTGAGAGATGCATCGCATTGGTTTTGCAAAAAATCTAAAATAACTAAGCATTCCAAAGTCTAATTCGCAAATTATCACCTTAAGTATTGGGGGGTATTTGCAATTAATGCTAATATAGTTTCAGACAATCACCATTAAGAAATGAAATCCTTAACACCTTATAATATATAAGAAGAAGAAATTAAACGCATTTACAAATCCAAATTACAGTTGCCATTAGAAAGGCTGTAATAAAATTTCAGAAATCCATTCTAAATAGAGATATTTAGATTTTTTTATATATCTTTATCTTTATAATTGTTTTAGTATATTAGCATACTGATTATTCATAATCAATTATGAAAAAAAGCAACTTTTTATGTCCAAAATGCAAAGGTCACCTGAATGCAGGTGGATACGTGATATTTTCCACAAAGAATAAACGTAAGCAGCGGGGACTTGTGCTGCTTAGTCCCAAAGTAGGCAGTTATTCGGTGAAGTATCATGAAAGCTATGGATTTGAAAAAGGAGAGGCCATTGATTTTGCTTGCCCCATTTGTAGTAAAAGCCTGCATGCTAAAGAAAACAGTGAGAATGTTTCGATAATTATGGTAGATGAAAATGATACTGAATACAAGGTGCTGTTTTCAAGGATTTTTGGAAACCAAAGCACCTATGTTCTTTCTAATGATGATGTTGAAGTATTTGGAGATGATGCTGTGGAGTTTGATGATCTACTTGAAGATTCTGATTTCCTTTAGAACCTCTTTCCCCAAAGTATTATTTCTTTCCCTATATTTTCTAATTTGTGTTAATTGTTGGTCCCAATCTAAGTGGATACTGCTAGACTCACAATGTGACGCTAACTTAAGAGGCCTCTCTGCAGTTAATGACAAGGTAGTATGGGCCTCTGGTTCTAATGGAACATGGATGAAGACAATCGATGGTGGAAACACCTGGCATTATGGCAGAATTGATGGAGCATATAAGTTAGATTTCAGGGATATTCATGCAACAGGAATAAACACGGCATGGGTTCTCAGTGCAGGAGATACAGGAAGGATCTATAAAACTTCTGACGGTGGCATAAGCTGGTCCTCGCAATATGAAAATTATACTAAAGGGATTTTCTTTGATGGTTTTGCCTTTTGGGACGAAGAAAATGCCATAGCTTATAGTGACCCTATAGATGAAACATTTTTCCTTGTGATTACAGAAGATGGAGGAGAAACCTGGACAAAGATCAATACCGATAAGATCCCAAAAACACTTGATAAGGAAGCAGGCTTTGCTGCTAGTGGTACCGGTATTTGCACCTATGGCGATTCCTTGGTATGGATAGCAAGTGGTGGCGGAGAAAAAGCAAGGGTCTTTAAATCTGCCGACAGAGGAAGGAATTGGACGGCTGAAGACACCCCAATGGTCTCAGGAGAAGGAAAAGGAATATTTTCCATGGTATTTTCATCTCCATTAAATGGCATTGTTGTAGGAGGAAGTTACCTGGATACCACCAACTCACAGGGCAATTGTGCCACCACAAATGACGGAGGAAAAACATGGCAATTAGTAACGAGAAGCCAGCCAAACGGCTACAGGTCTTGTATTGCTATTTCAAAAGACGGAAATACACTGGTTACTGTTGGTAGAACAGGATCTGAATATTCTACAAATGGAGGCGAATTCTGGAAACCCTTGGGCCGCCAAGGTTTTTTTTCCTGTGCCTTCAGCAATTCATATATATGGGCCGTAGGAAGAAATGGAATAACCGGTAAACTAGACTGGTAGCAATACAGAATAACCTGTGATTATTTCACAATTTCATATACTGGTTTTCCCTCCTTTTCCTTTTCCATATATTTTATGTCTTCCAGGGTATAATAGGTAACGCCATCAATTTCTTCCATATTATAACCATCTGGTATACTTTCTACTTCAGCACCAAGAGGAGGCTCAACAACCTCATATTCTTCACTGGCGCCCGTTTTAGTATAGAACGTTCCATAATGATATAAATAATGTCGTTTCCCATGAACAATCTTCTTATGTCCAGGAGGTAAGGCCGTTACCCTTAAACCAACAGGAGCTTTTACCACGACAAAACTGGCAGCGCCCTTTGCTTTATAAAAAACACCATTGTGATAATGGAGTCTTGCTCCTTTATGATTAAGCGTCACTAAACCATTGGGTAGTTTTTTAACCACTGCACCTCTTTTTGGAAGATGCCTGTAATGATGATGGGCAATGTGGCTTTCTGCTGCTTTATGGTGGTGGGCTTTGGCTTTATGTTTAGGATGGGCTTTCCGCTGACCATACATGGTTAATGGTGTAATGAGGAAGAATGCGAGAACCCCAATGGAAAAATAATAAATTAGTCGTTTGTATTTACTATATGTTTTCATGATTTTATTTATAATGATTATTATTAAAAATGGCTGTAATATCAAAAATAACAAATGTTATCGATTAGACGATTTAATCTTTTAAAAGTTTAATCAAAATGCGACACAAGTGAATTAATAAGTAATGATTATGGTTCCCTTTTGCTCTACCGGAGCCACTTTAGATTTTTCGAAACGAGCCCCCTGCGCTGCAAATTTGGCTTTTGTCAATAGGTATTCATTGCTTGTTGTCGATCCTGCAATCCCAGGATTTGAGACCATTACCAATCCAGACCTGTTAATGGTTATCTCAACAACAACCTTACCATGGTCCTCTGTACCAATAGAGATCTTTGGAGGGTGAATCATTTTCCTGTCTTTCATCTGATATTCTATTAGGTATTCACCTGACCGCATGGTCTTAATCTTCTCATCTAAAAGCAGGCTGCCATCATAGGGTATATATTCATCAAAAAATATTGAGCTTATATACTTTAATTCAACGAATACCATCTCTCGCTTTATGGCCATATGTAAAGTATCATCCTTGACAGCCATTACGACGCCATTAAATTTTTCGCCGGTTTTGAGAATTACATTATGTTGGGCAAAACATAATGTAAACACCAGACAGAACACTATTGTAGATGCTATTTTATACATGTAATTGATATCTAAAATTATACATTATAATAATACAGGGATTGAACTGAAAAAATATTTTCAACATAATATAGTTTAAAACATCATGTTTTGTCAATATGGCTAACATTAAATGTCTTGATAAACTAAATTTAGTTACCCATTTTGCCTCAAAACCATTGAATTTAATCTCTTCTGGCGATTTTTTTTCCTTATCTGAATAAAAAAACAAAAAAAAACTTGAAAACTCAGATAATTTAGTATTTTTACCAGTGTTTAATTAAACGTATTAATCATTTATTATTAACCAACCAAAATAAATTAAGTTATGGCTTATTCAAAGACAAACAGCAGAGGACAAACTTATTACCTACATTCAAAAGATGTGCAACTACGAGGAAGTGGACGCACACAAACTATCTATTATTTTGCAAAAGAGGTAAAAGCTG
>DTSC01000236.1:0-7727 GCA_012965625.1 Flavobacteriales bacterium
AACAAAAAGCAGTATCATTACCTGCTTCAGATAAGGGAAGATGGTTTACGATGACATTTACGGTATCCGAATCCTGACAACCAAATGTTGATGTCACCATTAGATAGTATGTGGAAGTGTCATTTGGAATCAATGGATTGTTTAGTGAAACATTGGGATTAGCTACGCTGGTATCACTTAATCCGAAGGTTGGCGACCATAGGTATGAGTACCCTCCAAATCCCAGTGTTCCAATACTACCTGAATCTCCGGAGCATATATAAAGGTCCGGTCCTGCATCGACTAAAGGCAATGGGTATACCAATACTTCAGTAGTATCGAAGGCTGTACAGTTATAAATACTTGTAGCTACTATATAAATAATGGTATCTATGATGGTGTCACTATTGTTTAGAGAGATATTGGGGTTTGAAACTGAAGCATCATTTAAACCGTTAGTCGGTAACCACGAATAGCTATAACCATTTGTATTTATACCTCCAATGGTATCTTCTGCACCAGAGCAAAAAGAAATATCTGGTCCGGCATTAGGAATTGGATAAGGATTTACAATAACCTGAACTGTATCATTTTCAAAACAATTGGGGGCAGTATCTGTAGCTGTAACAATATACAGGAAAGTATCTGGGGCTGATCCAAGGTTTGTTAATGTAATGGTTGGGTCAGATATAAAAGGGTCATTTAAACCCGTTATTGGGCTCCATACATAATCAAAACCAGATAAAGGTGGAGAACCTATTGAAATGGTATCTCCTGAACAGAAGCTAACATCAAGGCCGGCATCCGCTTCGGGAATGGGATAAATGACTACTCTTACTGTATCAGTATATTGACAACCTGTTAGATTATTGATGCTTGTAATTACATAATAAAATGTATCACGGATACTTGAAAAATTGTTAAGTGTAATTGATGGATCAGAAGCTAATGAATCACTCAACCCGAGGGTAGGATTCCAAAGGTAAGTGTGATTTATCGTTGGCGCCCCACCCAATTGGCCTGTATCCGAAGAACAGATATACACATCATTTCCTGCATTTGTTATGGGTAACGCATTAATATTTACGTTAAGTGTTATTGGGCCATCTGTACAACCAAGATAGCTTGTGGTAGTAACCTGAACGATCCCAATTCCAGTACTATCCCAATCTACTACAATGGAATCAGTCGAACCTCCAGCCACTTGGGTTCCTCCTATTATGTTCCAATTATACGTAGCCCCAGCAATAAATGGAACAGTATATGAAATGCCTGTTTCATAAGGACAAACACTTATAGCCCCATTAATAGCCGTGGGGCCCAAAAATGGATCTACTGTGATTTCATAGACCGAATTTGCTGATTTTGGAGGACATCCATTGTCTCTTACAGAAACGGTAAAAAGGTAGGGGAGGCCTTGTCCTTGACCACAGGCAGTATTCCAGCAGAAGTTGGACGTTACGATGCTGTCTCCAGTTACAGGAGTATTTATAGTTGCCGCAGGGTTTGTTAAACCTGTATCAAAGATGGGGCTAACTATTGTCATTGTTAAGCTATCGCCTAAGGCGTCTGTAAATGTAATTGGAAAGCACAAGCTATCCCCTTCCTCAATAGTATATACAGTCTGGCCGCTTCCACTAATATTTGATAGCTCAGGAGCAGGATTAAAAGGACATTCAATAATCTGAAGTTGCATGTCTCTCCTGGTAATGCCAATTAGCTGATTATTTCTATACTCTCTGATTTCAACTGCTACAACAAATTTTCCTGTATCTGGAGATTGGTATTCTGAATATCCTGTTGCCCCATTGATGAACGAGTAGCCTCCATTACCAAATGGGGCGTTTTTATTATATCCACCTAGATAAGTTACCGTGTCTATTGGCCAAACCAGTGGGTCAGGTAGGGCAGGAGCTGGGTTACCTGAGCCAGCAAGACCATCATAAGGATGTACAAGCGAGAAAATTAATTGATCGCCATCTACATCAAATGCAGTATTGATAATACTCTGCGTATCACCTACGCATAAAAAGGGAACAGGGAGGTCAGAAAAAACAGGAGAGCTATTATTTACAAGGCTTGGCGGAATGTAGGCATGGAATGTCATCCCCTGCTGGCCTGGGCTTAATAAATTTATAATATCACCATTTCTACAGCATCTATTATAGTACAGGTGATACCCTTGGAAACTAAGGGGCAGATCTACCTCTTCTTGATATACTACCTCATAAATACAAACATTTGAACCAATTGCACAAGTATCTGATAAATTTAATTCAATCCTGTTTGAATCATAAAGGAGTAAGTCAATATCAGTGCTGAGAGGAGTCGTTCCTGTGGGTGCTGCAATACCTTCATAGATGCCTATCGACAGGCTCGGTTCTGGAAATCCACCTCCCCAAAAGGGTGAATTGCAATTGATATAGGTCTTAAAAATTATTTTATAGTTATAATCTCCGTCGTTATCGGTATCACCCAAATATTCATAGATCAAATTTCCTCCCATTAAGTGAGTGGCATTTGATCCTTGCGAAAAGAGAATCAGCAAAGCAAAAACCCATAAAAACCTATTTAATGATAGCTTCATTTATTGGTGATGAGTCAATTCTTGATTATTTTTTTGGTTAATTGGTAACGTGCGGATGTAAAACTGATAAAATAGATTCCATCTCGATACTCTGACAGGTCTATCTCAAAATTTTTATTACCTGCTATAGACAAATTGTATAAAGCTTGGATTTCTCCAAGAATATTTTCTACTTTTATGGATATTTGCTCGCCTATTAAACCATCAACACTTAATTTTCCATCAGTTGGATTTGGATAGATATTTATTAAATCCCTTATTTCAATTTCGCTAGATCCAATATAAGCAATTACAACGATGGTCTTGCTTGCTGTATCTATACAACCATTGCTGTTTTCAACAATTAAAGACACGGTATATTGGCCAAGAGACGTATAGATATAAATAGGATTTTGCATATTGGTAGTATTACCATCTCCGAAATCCCAGGTCCAAGAGACTGGATTGTTTATGCTATTATCAGTAAAAGATCCTGGCAAATTTTGATATAAGGTGTCATCAACTATCAGGCCGGCAACAATTGAGTCAACTAGAATTGATTTTGTAATGCTGTCTGCTCCTATAAGGTTGGTCGTTTTCAAGGTAACCTGATATTCTCCGGGAGGTCCATTAAAGCAAATATTTTGGGGATTTTGATCTGTTGAAGAGCCTGGTGTTGCTCCATCAAAGGTCCATTCCCATGTATTTGCATTAATACTTTGATCTGTGAAATTGATGCATTCACCTGAGCATATCACCATATCATCAGCAATGAAATTGGAAGATGGGGGAGGGCAATTGTTGATACTAATAAGATCTACCATTGTAATGCTGTCTGTCCCGCTTAGATTTGAGCTAATCAGGCTTACCGTAAATGTTCCGGTATCAGGATAACATATGTCAATAGGATTTTGGGCGGAAGAAGTATCTGGGTTTCCTCCAGGGAATGACCAGGCCCAACTTGTAGGACTATTAGTGCTTTGATCCATAAAAGACATACAAGCACCAACACATCCGTTAGTATTGCTAACACTAAAGGAAGCTGTGGGTATGCAAGAGGTCACAGTTATATATCCTGCCTTAGTTAACGAATCTGAGCCATTGCCATTTGAGGCTATAAGTGTGACTGGAAAAGTTCCGGCAGTATCATAACAAATATTGCTTGGATTCTGGAGGTTGGAGCTGCTGGTATTAGATCCTGTAAAGGTCCAGCTCCAGGAATTGGGAGTATTGCTTGTAAGGTCAGAAAAAGAGATGCATTCACCACGGCAGATGGAAGTAATACTGGCTCCAAAATCTGCAACAGGTGGTGGACAAGATAGAATTGTAATCATGGTATTTAAGTTTTTCACGTCAGTTCCATAGGAGTTAGAAACAATTAGCTTTACTGGATAAGTGCCAGGGCTAGAATAACAAATATTGCTTGGATTTTGATCCGTAGAGGTATTTGGAGATGCACCTGTGAATGTCCAGCTCCAGGTGGTAGGGTTATTGGTGCTGAGGTCAGTAAAATCTATACAGTTCCCCTCACAGAAAAGAGAATCTGAAGAGGAAAAGTTAGATACAGGCGGTAGTCCTACAACAATAGCATAATCCTCTGCCTGGCCATACCAGAGGCTTGTGCAAGGATCTGGGCCACTGCCTGAAAAATCAGAAGAAACTCTCATTCTCAAAGCAGTATCTTTTACTGTTCCAATTGGAATGTTAATAGAACCGGTAGGGTTAAACGCGTCATCAGCGGTAAATACTCTTTCAGTGTTATCATCAAGTACTCCATCATTATTTAAATCTATCCAGATTCTTGTGTCCTGGGGGTTGCTAATTCCTGTAAGTACAGAAATAGAATACGACTGGCCTTCAATTACATAGGATTGTACTGTACAGGAGTAATCAACATACCCGTCAGAACCGTTTCCAGTAGAATTGTTGATCCCATTAAAATTCACATTGTAAATTCCGTAACCACAACAATAACTGAGGGTACTTGGAGTACATGAAGATGCAATTGGGCCGCTACCAATAGCTATAGTTGTAAAATTTTGAATAGTGATTGTATCACTGCCATTTGAGTTAGACACCGTGAGAGTTACAGTATATTCGCCATTTGTAGAATAGGCATGAATGGGGTTTTGTAAATTACTGGTATTACCATCACCAAAATCCCATAACCAAAAAGTGGGAACGTTGGATGAAAGGTCAGTAAATGAAACAGAACCGTCACAGGAAATCGTGCTTAATGCATTAAAATTAGCCACTGGCGGATTGGTGTTTGGCGAAATGGTAATTGAATAGTCTTCTGTCTGTCCCCTAACTTGGTTATTACAAGGGGTTGGATCTGGTTCAAAATCATAATCTGCCGAGACTCTCAGCCTTAATGGTGCGTTTAAAACTGCTCCTGGAGAGATCGTAATGTTTCCACTAGCGACCAATACACTGGTAGCACTAAATACCAGCTCTGTAACATCGTCTAAAATGCCGTCATTATTGTAATCCAGCCATACCTTAACATTATTCAATCCAGGTGAAGAGCTGCTCATGTCTATAGAGATACTATATGTCTGGCCTTCGATAACATTTGTTCCAAATGAGCAGGAGAGGTCTTCATATCCTGCTGATCCATCCGTTGTCGTGCTGTTTATGGTATTAAAAGCCACATTTGTAATTCCAAATCCACAACAATAAGATGATGTTGATGGTGTGCAAGATGCGGGACTTGGCCCATTAGATGTTACAGTTATATAATTGCTAAAAGTTATGGAATCTGTGCCGTATTGGTTGGATGTTATTAACTTAACAGAATATGTTCCATCAATAGTATAATTATGAGTTGGGTGCTGTACAGTATCCGTAGAACCATCTCCAAAATCCCAAAACCAAGTAGTAGGAGAGAGGGTTGAAAGATCTGTAAAGTTGATTAAACCATTACAGGTCATTGTGGCATCAGCAATAAAATTGGAAACTGGAGGCACAGTATTTGGCTGGATAAAAACAGAATAATCTTCAAATTGCCCATATTGTACATCTGTACATGGAGATGGCTGGGGATTTGTTAACCAGTCTGATCCAATTCTCATGCGCAGATATGTGCCAAGAACAGGGTTGTTTGGTAAGGTAATGGTACCTGTATGGTTAGTTAATATTCCCAATGAACTAAAGGCAAGCTCGCTTCCACTAAAGCTTCCATCATTGTTATAGTCAATCCAGGCGACTACATTTTCCATATAATTAGGGCCTGTTTCTACAGCAATGTTATATGTTTGGCCCATAGTTACTATGGTATTGCCTGAGCATGTAAAGTCCATATAACCTTCATTTCCATTTGAAGAACTATTATTAATCGATTCAAATAAAACATTGTAAATCCCCATCTGACAGCAATATCCGGTAGTGGCCGGCGTGCAAGACGCAGTAATAGTACCTACAATGGTTACAACGATATAGTTTGTGAATGTGATTGAGTCAGCACCAAAATTATTGCTTACAGTTAAGGAGACGGTATATGTGCCATCTACCAAGTAGCTATGGCTAGGATGTTGAAGGTTGCTGGTATTGCCATCACCAAAATCCCAAATCCATGATGTGGGAATATTGAGACTTTGATCTGTGAAGTTGATCGTTCCGCTGCATGTAAATGTGGTGTCTGAAGAGAAATTAGCGACAGGAGGTTGCGTATTTGCCTGGAGAATTACTGTGTAATCTTCAGTCTCACCCCAGTTAAAATTATTGCAAGATTGATTTGCATTAATAGTCTGGTTGAATTTTGACCTGACCCGCATTCTGGTAGAACCAGTAAGTGCTGAAGTTGAGATTATTATTGAATCACTAAACAAGTTATTGCTTGCATTCGGTGAGGCGTAAATAAATTCATCCACATCGTTAAAGTCATCATCTTGATTGTAATCAATCCAAACCCCGAATCCCTGGGCAAAACTAGAACCACCTTGCATGGTAATAGCATACTTATTACCAATAATAACCGTAGTGCTAAGGTTTGTGTTTATATAACTAGTTGTATTGCAATTGCTTCCTCCTGAGTTTAAGTTGGAGATGGTGTTAAAGGTGAAGTTGTTGATTTCGACTCCGAGACTGCAATTTGCATTTGGGGTACAATATGCTCCAAAACCAGAGATTGGCAAGACCACAAAAATCTGTATTGCCAGAATGGTTCGGTATAATTTACGGATCATAGCAGGCCTTTTTGGCGATTATTAAATTAGAAAAATTGTCTATATACTATAAACGAAGTCACACACATTTGGGTTGCTCTTTTTAGATACAACTTTTTACATTTTGTACGGTTTAAACTAATTTATGGTATTTCTGAAAAATAACGAAAAAAAATTGGATTTTCCTAAACAAAGATTTTTCCTGGGTTTAGAATACCCTTAGGATCAAATAGTGTTTTGATGTCTTTTTGAATTTGTATTTCAGTGGGACTGAAAGCAATATCCAAATAGTCCTTTTGTACATATCCAATTCCATGCTCACCTGATAAAGTGCCACCTAGACTTTTACACAACTTAAAGATCTCCCTAATTCCTTTAGGCAGCTCTTCATTCCATTTCTTATCTTCCATAGCACCTTTGATTATATTTACATGAAGATTTCCATCTCCAGCATGACCATAGCAAATTGATTGAAATCCATACTTCTTTCCGATCTTCTTTACACCAGATAATAATTTTGCCAGCTCGGCGCGAGGGACTACTGTATCTTCCTCCTTATAAATTGAATTGGATTTTACAGCTTCTGCAACCATCCTTCGTAACCTCCATAGGTCTTCCTGTTGTTTGAATGAGTCTGCAAACAAGATTTCATCACAATCAAACATTTCCATAACTTCAGTGATTCGTTCACAATCTTTAAAGAGGACATCTTCATTATTCCCATCAACTTCTACGAGCAGATGAGCTTTAATTTTTTCCTTTACTACTATATTTATATCAGATACATATTGCATGGTCCAGTCTATAGCATCCCTTTCCATAAACTCCAAACAAGAAGGCGTTATCCCTGCCTGGAAAACAGCAGAAACGGCTTCACATGCTTTCTCAGCGGAAAAAAACGGTACGAGCATTAACATACTTTTATCAGGGTAGGGGATGAGTTTTAATACAATCTTGGTAATTATGCCAAGTGTACCTTCACTTCCAACCATAAGTTGCGTCAGGTTATACCCTGT
>DTSC01000236.1:7760-17499 GCA_012965625.1 Flavobacteriales bacterium
ACCAGTCCAAATAATATCACCTGATGGCAAAACAACTTCTAAGTTTAAGATGTAGTCGCTGGTAACGCCGTATTTAACAGCCTTTGGACCTCCGGCATTTTCAAGTACGTTGCCACCAATAAAGCAGGAACCTCGACTGGATGGGTCTGGAGGATAGTATAAATTTTTTTCTATAACAGCTTCTTGAAGTACTTGGGTAATTACACCTGGCTCAACTGTAGCCTGTAAATTGCGCTCATCAATATCAATAATTGTATTCATTTTTTCAGTTGATAAAACAAGCCCCCCTTCAACTGCTAATGCGCCCCCACTTAAACCGGTTCCAGCACCTCTTGGGGTTACCGGGATTAATTCCTCTTCACATATTTTAAGGATCTCTGATATTTCTATTGCCGTTGTCGGTTTTATTACGACGGCAGGAAGAAACCTGAGATCTTCTGTTTCATCGTGGGAATAATCATCAAGGAGCATTTCATCTACAATGACTTGTCCAGCTCCAACGACCTCTTTAAAACGCTGTATTGTGATCTCTGAAGGTTGATTGAATTTCATTTATTTGAATTTTACCTACATTTGCCGTTTCATAAGAATTTTTGCTCCTGATTTAGGATAAACAAAATTAAGAATATAATTCATTGAAACACTTTCTGGCACCTCTTGTACTTGTTTTTGGTCTTTCAATTAAATTATTAATTGCAGTGGATCCGCCCAATAAGCCTACTTCCAATCAAGGGAGTTCAGAGTCAGGCAAACAGATTACCCTCAATGATATTTGGAAGGATCACACCTTCCGCAGTAAATCTGTTCATGGTCTTAGGTCTATGAATGATGGACTTAATTATACCACACTGGAATCAGAGAATGGGCAATCTTATATTGTTAAATATAAATACGAAACAGGTGAAGTAATAGATACTTTGTTAAACTCTTATTCACTGATCACAAAAGAAAATGGAGACACAATTTCATTGAACGATTACCAATTTAGCGATGATGAAACTAAGCTTTTAATCCCAACAGATGTAGAATTAATCTATCGTCATTCTACTAAGGAGACTAACTATATTTGGGACATAAAGGAGCAATCATTGGACTTGCTAAGTAAAGGTGCTAAACAAAGGTATGCTACCTTCTCACCATCTGGGTCTCAAGTAGCATTTGTCAGGGAAAATGATTTATGGTTAAAGGATGTAGGTAGTAAGGAAGAATTGCAGATTACGCATGACGGTAAATTTAACCATTTAATTAATGGCGCTACGGATTGGGTGTATGAGGAAGAATTTGGATTTGATAAGGCATTTTTTTGGTCTCCAGATGGCTCTAAAATTGCTTATTATCGTTTTGACGAAACTGGTGTTAAGGAATTCAATATGGCAAAATATGGTAGTTTATATCCTCTGGACTACAGATTTAAATATCCAAAAGCAGGAGAAGAAAATGCCAAAGTAAGTATACATGTTTATAAGCTTGAAACTCGTAAAACCACTGAGATTGATCTAGGCAATGACTTTGAATATATTCCCCGGATAAAGTGGACCTTAGATCCTGATATCTTAGCCATACACAGGATGAATCGGCACCAGAATGAATTGGAATTGTTGCTTGCTGATGCAAGTACTGGCAAGGCAAATGTTATCCTAGATGAAAAACAAGATACATATATAGATATTTCTGATGACTTGACATTCCTAAAAGATGGAAAATCTTTTATCTGGACGAGTGATATGGATGGCTATAAGCATATTTATCACTATAATTTAAATGGCAAGCTCATCAAGCAGGTGACTTCTGGGAAATGGGATGTTACTTCTTTTTTAGGTGTTGATGAGGCAAATGAAATGATCTATTATATTGGCGCAGAGAACTATATAAGTACAAAGAAAAAGGTGAACGTTCAAGATATATTGGCTATCCCCATGCATCAACTGAAGTTCCTTACCTCTAGTGTTAATCCATTGGTCAGAAACCTGTATGTTATAGACTTAGATGGTTTATCAAAAAAGGTACTTTCCAAGAAGAACGGTTCAAATAGCGCTTCTTTTAGCAAAGGCTTTAAATACTATATCAACAATTTCTCGGACGCAAATACACCAAGTCGTGTAACCCTTCATAATGCTGGAGGAACTGAGATAAGGGTGCTGGAGGACAATAAGGAATTGATCAAGACCATGTCTGAGTATGAAATATCAAAGAAAGAATTTTTTAGTTTTAAAACATCTGAAGATGTAGTGCTTAATGGCTGGATTATAAAGCCTGCTGATTTTGATCATGAGAAAAAACATCCTGTGCTGATGTATGTGTATGGTGGTCCAGGAGCACAAACTGTAAGAAACTCTTGGGATGGCCGGAATATGTTCTGGTATCAATTACTTGCACAAAAGGGATGCATTATTGTATCGGTGGATAACCGCGGAACTGGTGCCAGGGGAGCAGCCTTTCAAAAGTGTACCTATAAAGAACTTGGAAAATTGGAGACGAAAGATCAGATCGAAGCTGCAAAATACCTTGGCAAGCTCCCTTTTGTTGATAAAGACAGAATTGGTATCTGGGGTTGGAGCTATGGTGGATACATGACCTCTTTGTGTATGACCAAAGGTGCTGCGTACTTTAAACTTGGAATAGCAGTTGCACCTGTTACAAATTGGCGATTCTATGACACTATCTATACGGAGAGATATATGCAAACCCCCCAGGAAAATCCAAGTGGGTATGACGATAATTCACCTATCAACCATGTGGAGAAACTGAAAGGCAAATACCTTTTGATTCATGGTTCTGCTGATGACAATGTTCATTGTCAGAATTCTATAGAAATGGTTTCAGCTCTTGTGGATGCTAATAAACAATTTGATCTGTTTATTTATCCAGACAAGAACCATGGTATTTATGGGGGAAATACGAGATTGCATTTATATACCAAGATGACAGACTTTATTATGCACAATTTATAAACTTATAATAACGTGCCTGCTGTAAGTAGGTAGTAAAATAGAAAAATGGAAAATTCAGTTGAAAATAAGCCGGTCGCAATGACCACAGATTTGTTTGGACAGCCAATAGGGCTATTTATTCTCTTCTTCACAGAGATGTGGGAGCGATTTAGCTACTATGGAATGCGGGCATTATTGGTACTTTACCTGGTTGAGGAGATAGCCAGCGAAAACCCTGGGCTTGGGTGGAATGCAACAGAAGCCGGGTCTCTATATGGCTGGTATACCATGTTGGTTTATATTACACCAATATTTGGTGGGATTATAGCAGATAAGGTCTTTGGCTTTAGAAAGGCAATTACCTTGGGGGCCATTTTAATGGCGATGGGGCACTTTTCATTGGCATTTGAACCTATGCCGGCCTTCTACTTAGGGCTGGGTCTGTTGATTGTAGGCAATGGCTTTTTTAAGCCAAATATATCATCAATGGTTGGTCAACTTTACCAGGATGGCAGTAAGAGAAAAGACTCAGGGTATACTATCTTTTATCAGGGGATCAATGTTGGTGCCTTCCTTGGGTCTATCCTCTGTGGTTATCTCGCTGAAAAAATTGGCTGGCATTATGGGTTTGGCCTGGCAGGCGTGTTCATGGTCATCGGTATGATCCAGTTTCAACTCTCGCAAAAGATGTTTGGGTATATAGGATTGGAACCGAAAAAGCAACAGGAAGTACAACAAGCTGTTGAGGTGGAAGAGGCAGCGGCAAGCCAAAAGGAAGGGTTGACTTCGGTTGAATCACAACGCCTGATTGTAGTTGCAATACTTGCATTCTTCTCAATTTTCTTCTGGGCAGCCTTTGAGCAAGCTGGAAGTAGTATGAATATTTTCGCAAAAGAATATACGGATCGCAGCCTGGATGAGGGAGCTTTATTATTCAAGATAGTGTCGGCAATGATATCTTTCTTGCCGGTGGGTATCCTGGTCTGGCTGTTTGTAGGTCTTGTTGGTAAGCTGGGCAAGGAATATCGCGCAGGAATGGGTTTCATGGCCCTCAGTATAGCCATACTAACAGGTATGCTGGGCTGGATGGTGTATGACCAGTTTACTGCGGAAAACCTGGAAGTGCCTGCGACCTGGTTTCAGAGCTTGAATGCACTTTTTATCTTTACCCTGGCACCATTGTTTTCCTGGGTCTGGAGGAGGCTGGCAGATACCAGGTTCAATCCAACTGGCCCTCAGAAGTTTTCCATTGGCCTCGTGCTTTTGGGAATTGGGTTTATTCCATTGGTTAACGCTTCGGCAGGATTTACTGGGGACAATCCTGCAGCTAAGGTGAGTATGATCTTCCTGGTACTGGCTTACCTCTTGCACACCATGGGGGAGCTTTCGCTATCTCCTGTCGGCTTATCCTACGTGAGCAAGCTATCTCCAAAGAGATTGGTTGGTGTTATGTTTGGTATTTGGTTTTTTGCTTCTGCCATGGGTAATATGATTGCTGGACAATTTTCCGGATATATGGAGAAGATCGCAAAGGAATCAAGTATGTCTGAGTTCTTTGAAATTCTGGTTTACATTCCTGTTGGCGCTGGAATAGTATTCTTTATTTTGAGTTTCGCGTTAAAGAAACTTACGCATGGCATACATTAGAGACCATCTGTATTTAGATTTCAGGTGCTTCAACGGCTTATGGATTGATTTTTGTAGCTTTGATAATGAGAATATTGTTTTAAGGCATGTTTATAAACAAGGTTGTATTTCTTTTACTGGTTCTTGTGCCATGCATGGTAATGGCTCAAGATAAACCGGTTGAGAAAATTAATTGGATGTCTTGGGATCAGGCTATTTCGTTACAAAAAACAGATAGAGAAAATTATAACAAAGACCAAAAAGCCAATCCACCGCCTAAAAAACTATTTCTTGATATTTATACAAGCTGGTGTGGATGGTGCAAGAAAATGGATGCTACCACGTTTAAGGATAAAGATGTGGTAAAAGCTATGAATCAATATTATTACCCTATAAAGTTGGATGCTGAAATGCCTGAAAGCATCAGCTATAATGGCCATGAGTTTATTAATCCAAAACCAAATCCTGTTAAAGGCAGACGTGGTACCCACCAGTTGGCTGCCTCCCTTTTGGATAACAAAATGTCTTATCCTTCCTATGTAATAATGGATGAAAATACCAGCCGGATCACCATTCATAAGGGATATAAGAAGAAGGCAGATTTATTGGGGATACTTGGTTTTTTTGGAACCAACCAATATTTGACCTATAAAAACTACGTGCAACAACAGAAGGTACCTTCTGTCAAAGATAGCAGGGTGCCATCTAGTTTGAATTCAAATACTAAAGATGGAAAAGTACAGCAAAATTCAGAACCTGCACAGAAGAATAAATAATTATATTAAATGAAGATCCCTAATTTAATAATGGTCTTTTTGTTGCTACTTTCATCAAGTATTGCAATAGGACAAACGATAAATTGGGTTTCCATTGATAAAGCTCAGGAACTAAATAAGAAAGAACCCCGTAAAATTTTGGTGGATGTATATACGCATTGGTGTGGACCATGCAAGATGATGATGAAATACACATTTTCCAATGCTTGGATTACAGATTACATCAATAAGAATTATTATGCAGTTAAGTTCAATGCTGAAGGCCCTGAGCCGGCCACATTTAAAGGGACTGAGTTTAAAAATCCCACTTATGTTAAGGATAAACCTGGCAGAAACGGCACACATCAGCTAACACAAGCTATAGCTCCGGTAAATGGCAGGATTGCCTATCCCACTATTGTTTTTATTGACGAGGAGCTGAACCTGATAACTCCGGTTCAGGGTTTCCAAAAACCTGCTCAGTTTGAGCCGATGCTTAAGTTTGTTGCAGAAGAGCGGTATAAAAGTGAAAAGTGGCAGGATTACATGAGCTCCTTTAAGGGAGAGCTTAAATAAATTTCCTAAATAAATTATCTATGAATGAGCCTTTATTGACAAATGATGCAGTAGTGCTTGGTGTTTTAATGGCCATGTTGGGTTTTATCTTTTACTCTAATACATTGAAAACCGGGTTTTGGCCCAAATTCTACAAGTTTCTGCCCATGTTACTATTGTGCTACATTTTGCCGGCAATAGCAACAACGGTTGGGTTGATAGCACCGGAGTGGCTTAACTTAGAAGCGATGGTCGAAGGGTTCAAAGCAATGGGCAAAACCCTTCCGGAGGGAGTTACAACTGACCAGGTAAAAACCATGTTGGATAACAAGGAGCTTACCTATGAAGAGATTGCGCCTTACAAAGAAAAAAATAATCTTTATTTTGTAGCATCACGGTATTTTTTGCCTGCCAGCTTGATATTGCTAACCCTAAGCATTGATTTAAAGGAGATCTTTAAGCTGGGCCCAAAGGCCCTGATCATGTTTATAACTGGTACAGTTGGGGTTATTATTGGTGGCCCACTGGCCATATTGATTACAGCTACCTTCGCACCTGAAGCAGTAGGAGGTATAGGCCCCGAGGCAGTCTGGAAAGGGATGAGTACAATTGCGGGTAGTTGGATTGGTGGTGGTGCCAACCAGGCCGCCATGTATGAAATATTCGAGCCAACTGATGGATTGTACTCAACCATGATTATCGTGGATGTGATCATAGCGGAGATATGGATGTTTTTTCTTTTGCTTGGAGTTGGACAATCCAAAAAGATAGACAAGTTTTTTAAAGCAGATGCTTCATCTGTCAAGGAACTGACGGATAAAATGAAGGAGTTCACCAAGAAGATTGCGCGCATACCCACCCTTAATGATCTATTTATTATTTTGGGAATAGCGCTCACCGCCACAGGATTGTCACACTTGATTGCGGATAATTTAGCACCATGGATCAAAGAAGTTGCTCCCCAGCTGCAGCGGTTCTCTCTAACCTCTCATTTTTTCTGGCTGATCGTATTGTCCACTGCCATTGGGGTAATTCTGTCATTTACCAAAGCAAGGCAGTATGAAGGAGCTGGTGCCTCAAGGATAGGCAGTGTTTTTATCTACTTTTTAGTTGCTACCATTGGTATGAAAATGAACTTTGTTGAGATTATTCACCACTGGAAAATTTTGATTGTAGGGATCATCTGGATGGCAATTCATGTTGGGTTGCTAGTAATTGTAGCCAAAATCATAAGAGCACCATATTTCTTCCTGGCTGTGGGCTCTAAAGCAAACATTGGAGGTGCTGCATCTGCACCAGTTGTCGCTGCGGCATTTCATCCCTCCCTTGCACCAGTTGGTGTATTGTTGGCTGTCCTGGGTTATGTGTTGGGCACCTATGGTGCATGGATTTGTGCTCAATTAATGCGAATTGCATCTTGAAAATATTTATTTTTACACAATAATTTCCGTCCATTTATTTGGCTTGGGGTTATTAATTCAGTTCCGATTCAATTGGATCAATAATACCCAATTGCTTGTGATCAGGATTGGAAACTATGTAAATAGGTTGTTTTATATAGATTAATTTATTGGGATATTAGCTCAGTTGGTTTAGAGCACTAGCTCGACAAGCTAGGGGTCGCTGGTTCGAATCCAGCATGTCCCACAAGAATTATTATAACGTTATGCTTGTTCCGAAGTTGCCTTCTTTCTTTAAAAGGCCTGTTAATCAGCAATTTGATTACAAGCCTCTTTATTATGATTCTGTAAAGGAGAAGCAAGATAAAAGGGCAGCGGAGATTGGTCGGCACGGAGCCTCTTCTTTTAGTGGAAAGATAAATTTTTCTTCTTCAAAAGCTCGAGCGGTAAACCGGTCGAATTGGCGGTTATTAATTATTATTATGGCCCTTTTTGGATTAGCCTATTATATTATTACACTTTAAATCATCAGTTGATTGTCAGATATAATTAAGATACTTTCAGAAAAGGTGGCTAACCAAATAGCTGCTGGCGAAGTTATACAGCGTCCTTCCTCCGCTATAAAAGAGTTATTGGAAAATGCTGTGGATGCAGGCAGTACTTATATCCAGGTAATTGTTAAGGATGTTGGTAAAACACTGCTCCAGATTATAGATAATGGTTGTGGTATGTCAGCGAATGATGCTAATATCTGTATAGAACGACATGCAACCTCAAAGATTCAGAAAACAGATGATCTATTTAATATCAGGACTATGGGGTTCCGTGGGGAGGCCCTGGCTTCTATTGCGGCAATCGCCCATGTAGCTATAAAAACAAAACGTAAAGAAGATGATTTGGGAACCTTGATAAATATTGAGGGGTCTAAGATCATTGAAAAAGAGCCTTGTGGTTGTAGTGACGGTACTTCAGTAGCGGTTAAGAACTTATTTTATAATGTACCTGCAAGGCGCAATTTTCTTAAATCTAATCCGGTGGAGATGAGGCATGTCATCGATGAATTTCAAAGGATAGCATTGGCTTACCCACATATAAAGTTTTCACTTATCAGCAATGATGCTGAACTTTTTCAATTAAAAGAGGGTACATTACGGCAAAGGATTGTTGCAGTTTTTGGCAGAAATTATAATCAAAGGTTAGTGCCTGTTGCTGAGGAAACCTCTTTGGTGAAAATATCTGGATTTATCGGCAAGCCTGAATATGCAAAAAAAACAAGGGGTGAACAATTTTTCTTTGTAAATAAGAGGTTTATTAAGAATGGCTACCTCCATCATGCAGTTCAGAATGCTTTTCAAGATCTGATCCACAATGATTGTCATCCATCTTATTTCTTATTTCTGGATTCAGACCCTAGGTCTATTGATATTAATATACATCCCACAAAAACAGAGATTAAGTTTGATAATGACAGGTCAATATATGCGATGCTGCATGCAGCCATAAAACAGTCGCTTGGCAAATACAATATTGCCCCAATGCTTGATTTTGATAAGGAACCAAGCTTTGACATACCCCCTTTGTCACCAGGTGCTAGTATTAAAATTCCAGATGTTAAATTGGATACTACGTATAATCCTTTTGATGTTAATCAGAGTTCAAGCCTATTGCATAAAGGCATGCCAACTGAGAAAAACAAAGTGAATTGGCAGGACCTGTATAAACCGGAAAAGGTTACACAAAGAATACCTGAACCGGATGTGTTGATTACGACAATGGAAGAGAAGAAGCCCTCTCAATTACACAATCGTTTTATTATTTCCCAGATTAAATCAGGAATTATTGTGATTGACCAGCATAATGCAAGTGAGAGAATTTTGTATGAAAAATATTTATCTTCCTTGGAGAAAAATAACCAAAGCATTCAGAAACAGTTATTCTCTAAAACTATTGAGATGCCCCCAAGTGATTTTGATCTTATTATGGAAATGCAAGATGAAATTACTTCCCTGGGCTTTGATGTCAGGGAATTTGGCAAAAACACATTGGTTATTGAAGGGGTACCCTCCGATGCATCTATTGAAGAGGCAGAAGAATTATTAGAAAAGGTTTTAGAGCAATTCAAATTAAATATTACAGATATTAGGGTTGAGAAGAGAGATAATTTGGCAAGGTCCTTGGCTAAAAGCCTATCGATAAAACCAGGAGTACCACTGGAAAAAAAGGAAATGACTGCCTTAATAGATGAGCTGTTTGCTTGTGATATGCCATATTATTCTCCGAATGGATATCCTACTATTACCACCATGTCAATTGAAGATCTCAACAAGAAGTTTGGCAGATAAACTTTGATAGGATGAACAATCAATCATTTAGGCCTGGCGGATTTAGTATACTCCCCCCAATTGTAAAGAATCTTCTGATTATTAATGTCCTCTGCTTTCTGGGATATATCACAATGGATATTGTCTTGCAT
>DTSC01000236.1:17509-29024 GCA_012965625.1 Flavobacteriales bacterium
TTAATTTAAATGACATACTTGGCCTCCATTATTTTCTTTCAGATGAATTTAGTCCCTTTCAATATGTTTCCTATATGTTTATGCACGGTGGTTTTACCCATCTATTCTTTAACATGTTTGCATTGTGGATGTTTGGAAATGCTCTTGAGAACTTTTGGGGAGCTAAGAGGTTTTTAATTTATTATATGGTAACTGGAATTGGTGCAGCCATTATCCATACAATTGTCATTTTTTATGGAATGAATTCTATTATGGATGAAATTAATCTTTACCTGGCAAATCCTGATAGTGTTGAGCCTTCCCAGGATTTCATTAGATACTATTTGGGATTTTATAATGACGTGTATCATATGGTTCCAACGTATATTGATCCTGCTTTACTTTCTGATTGTAAAGGCTGGATATTAAGTCAGCCTGTTGTCGTAGGTGCATCAGGAGCCGTATTTGGACTGCTGTTGGCATTTGGTATGCTATTCCCCAATGCTCTAATTTATTTGTATTTTGCCATTCCTATTAAGGCTAAATACTTTGTGATGCTGTATGGTGCATTGGAACTTTATTCAGGTATTCAAAATGCTGCTGGTGACAATGTTGCACATTTTGCTCATTTAGGTGGTATGCTTTTTGGATTTATCCTAATTAAGTATTGGAGAGGGAGCAATTTTAAATTATAATGAAGACTACGGTAATTGATGAGATAAAGAACGCTTTTAAGACTGGAGACATCCTTACTAAACTTATTTATATCAATGTTGGAGTCTGGATCCTGGTAAAAGCAATCTTACTTGTCCTGTTTCTGTTAAATTTTCAGGGTCCAACTTCTGGGAGTTTTATCAAATGGCTTGCGGTACCAGCCGACCTCAGAAACTTAGTTTTTAAACCTTGGACATTCTTTACTTATATGTTTCTGCATGAAGGCTTTATGCATATTCTATTTAATATGCTTTGGCTTTTCTGGTTTGGGAAAATATTTATTGAGTATCTGGGGTCTAGGAAATTATTGTCAGTATATATCTTAGGTGGTATGGCCGGTGCTATATTATATATTATTGCATTTAATATATTTCCAGTTTTCTCTACGGTCCTGCCTTATTCATATGCTTTGGGTGCTTCTGCATCAGTATTAGCCATAGTGATTGCAACTGCTACTTATATCCCTAATTATAGTATTCATTTAATGTTTATTGGTCCTGTAAAGATAAAGTATATTGCCATTTTTTCTGTTGTATTGGATGTGTTGAGTATTCAATCAGGTAATGCTGGAGGGCATATTGCTCACTTGGGAGGAGCTGTTTTTGGTTATTTTTTTGTTGTTAAATATAGGAATGGCCAGGATTTTTCCAAGGGTTTTAATCGTTTTTTTCAAAACTTGGGCACATATTTTTTAAAGCCAGACAATGATATGCATGTGGCATATTCTTCAAAGAACAAGACAAATAAGAAAAAATCTGATGCTGATTATAACAGAGAGAGGGCTTCTAATCAAAGGAAGATGGATGAGATTCTGGATAAGATCTCAAAGTCGGGATACGATAGTCTTTCCAAAGAAGAGAAAGAGATACTGTTCAAGTTTAGCAATAAAGACTGATTAGATTTGCTTTTTTGATATTGGCTTTTTATTCGCCATAAAATAAATCAACATTAGTTAGATAATAGATATGAAACAGGTAGTGCTAGTTTTGAATTACCTGGCTGTTTTTTGCCTATTGTTATCTTATCTGGCACCCTATATTGACCCAAATTCATTTTGGCCCATTGCTTTTTTTGGTTTATTCTATCCTTTCTTTTTTTGTGTCAACTTGCTATTTATATTGTTCTGGGTATTTATGAGGAAGAAATACTTATGGCTTTCTTTCCTTGCTATTTCGATTGGATATTCATTTTTTTTCAGGTTTATTAGCCTAAATGAGAATGATGATGAATTTGCTGCTGAAAATAGAAGATCGATAACGGTGCTTTCATATAATGTGAGGTTATTTGATCGATATAATTGGATTAATAATCAGAATGAAGTTACAAGGTTGAAAGTTATTGACTCGATCAAAACGATTGACCCAGGGATATTGTGTATCCAGGAGTTTTTTAATAGTGACTCAGATAATCCACCTTCATTAATAGCCTTGAATACAAAACAAGCTCTAGAGAACGTGCATGCTGAATATACCGTTTCAAATGGACCGTACCATTGGGGGATTGCTACATTTTCTAAATATCCAATTATAGAAGAAGGCATAGTTGGATTTGAATCAAAGTCGAATAATATTTGCATCTATTCGGATATTGATTTGGGAGGAGATACACTAAGAGTCTATAATGCTCATTTAGGCTCAATTCTTTTTGATTATGATGATTATGAGTTGATTAAGAGTGTCTTTCGAAAGATAGGTGGCACAGAAATAAAAAACAGGGATTCATCTGGCTCATTAAGTCTATCGCTTAAAAGGAGAGGAATAGGCGTTAGAGAGATTGCTGTAATACCAGTTTTAAAAAATGTATTTTTTAGGTTAAAGAGAGCCTTTAAGAAAAGATCTGCACAAGCTTTGGCAATTTCTTCCCATATATCAGATTCTCCCTATCCTGTTCTGTTATGCGGTGATTTTAATGATACTCCAATATCCTATTCATACTCAGAGATTATAAGGAATAACTTACAGGACGCCTTTTTAGAATCTGGAATTGGCTTGGGTATGACATACATTGGTGCTTTTCCTTCTTTTCGGATTGATTATATTCTGCATAGTAAGTCTATAATAAGCAAAAGATTTAGAACAATGAGCTCAAATACCCTGTCAGATCATTATCCTCTAATTTGCGAGATCGTCTTATGAGAAATCAAGATATTCTTAAACTCTCTGCTATTTTAGTACTCCTCACATTTATTCTGTATGGAAATACCTTATCTCACGATTTTGCACTTGATGATTATATTGTAATAACTGGAAATAATTTTACAAAAAAAGGACTTGGTGGCATTAAGGATATAATGACCCATGATGCCTTTGTTGGCACCTATGGGGAGGCCCTAGAGCTTACCGGTGGAAGGTATAGGCCCTTGTCCATTGTTTCCTTTGCACTTGAATATGAATTTTTCGGCCGCAACCCCTTTGTAGGACATTTAGGGAATTTATTACTTTTTGCACTCTCAACAGTTCTTGTATTCTTGCTTTTTGTGAAGATCCTGGATGAAAAGAACTCCTGGTTGCCTCTTATTATTGCGGTCTTGTTCCTGATCCATCCAATCCATACGGAGGTGGTTGCTAATATTAAAAGCAGGGATGAAATTATGGTAGTTTTGTTCCTAATTATTGCTTTGTTAATCAGTACTTATAAAAGCCGAATTCTTTGGCTTCTTGTAGCTCCCGCAGTTTATTTTTTAGCATTATTATCTAAAGAAAATGCAATAACATATATTGCAATTATTCCACTATTCTGGCATATGCTATTACACAAAAAGGCGAAGGAGATTGTTATTGGGATGTTTCCATATTTATTGATATCTGGATTGTATTTAATGATGCGTTCGGAATATGCAGGTATGGTGGGCGATAGGGTGACAACCGACATTATGGATGATCCGTACCTGTATGCAAGCCTATCTGAGAAATTTGGAACTATTGCCTATACCATTGGTAAATACTTATTGCTGCTGGTATTCCCTCACCCCTTATCTTCAGATTATTCTTTTAACCAGGTGCCGTTGATCCAGCTTATGGATATGAAAGCAATTGCATCCATTATTATAACAATATCATTGTTGGTTCTTGCTGTAATTCGTTTCAGGGATAAACCAATGATCAGTTTTGGTATTCTCTTCTTCTTTATCACCTTTTCCATAGTTTCTAATGCTGTATTTAATGTCGGAACTTCAATGGCAGAAAGGTTTATTTATTTACCCTCCCTGGGGATATGTATTGCAATAGCCTCTTTCATTTATCCTTATTTATTTCGAAAAGGGGAGGGGAGAGACAAGATAACAACTATCTGGGTCTTACCCTTAATAGGCATTTTGTTGCTTAGTTCATATAAGACCATTGCGCGAAACAATGTATGGAAGAATAATTTTGAATTGTATAAAACAGATGTGGGGAATGTCCCTAATAGTGCCCGAATACATCTGTATTATGGTATTGAGCTTATTACAAAATACAACCAAACAAAAGACCTTGAATATTTAAATAAAGCAATTGATGAGATCAGGTGGTCTGCGCGGATCAATCCGGATTTTCACCATGCCCACTATAATCTTGCTGTGGCTTATGAAAAAGCGGCAAAGACTTCAATAGAGAACAATCGTTTAGGGGAAGGTGCCCATAATTATAATGCTGCATTAGACTCCTATCTGCAAGTATTGAGGATACAGCCAAAACATATCAAATCTAACTTAAACCTTGGATTGCTCTATGGAAAAGTAAAGAAGGATTTTGATAAATCAATATTCTATTTTTCAAAATTGATAAATACAACCTATAATGCTGAGCATCTTTATGATAACCTGGGTATTGCTTATGGGATGAAGGGAGATTTAGAAAATGCAAAAAGAACTTTCTTGCAGGGAATTAAGTTTAACCCTCAAAGTGCAAAGCTGTATTTCAACCTTGCTATAACCTGTGATAATATGGGTGATAAGGAATTTGCAAAGCAATATTACGCTAAAGCATTTGAACTGAACCCAGCACTAAAAAATTAGTGATCTAATTAGGGTTTTGTGTTGTTTCCTCCTTCTGTACTCTTTTGAGAGAAAGAAGGTTCATGGGATTTTTGCTTAAACCATTTATGTTATTTTGCACCAGTCTAATGATCTGATCATAATACAAGGGTACTATAGGGGCCTCTTCAACCATAATATTATCCATTTGTTGGTAATACCGGTATCTCAAAGAGTCATCAGTTTCCAACTGGGCTTTATCATAAAGTTTGTCAAACTCAGGATTGCTAAAATGAGTATAATTTGGGCCTGCTGGACAAAAGTTTTTACTATAAAATAAAGCCAGGTAATTTTCTGCATCCGGGTAGTCTGCAATCCAACTTTTTCTAAACATATTAAGTTGTGATTTAGCAACTCGCTCTCTTAGGCTAATGGCTGGTTGAACATCAATTTTAATTCTTATTCCAATTTCACTTAGTTGATGTTGCATAAATTCACACATATCATGAAACTTTTTATGAGTACTTATTGTTATTTCAGGAACGGGATTCTCACTATCAAACCCAGCTTCAAGCAGCAGAGAGGATGCCTTTTCCGGATCATATGTATATCCTTTAACAAGTTTTGGATTAAATGAAGGCATGCCTCGAGGAATAATACCCCCACTTGCTGGCGTTCCTATATTATTTCTAAGGTATGTGATCATTAGTTCGCGGTCAATCCCATAATTAATGGCCTTTCTTACAGCCTTAAACTTCAAAGGACTATTCTTTACTAAATCAGAATTGGGATCTACCAGTATTCCCAGGTAGTCCGTTTTAAGGTAGGGGTTGGTTTCCAGTCTGAATTTTCCTTGATACTTTATGTTTAGCTTCCCAGTTTGTGTGAGAACTTCATCTTTAGGCATTTGATCCATTCCTGAAACCATATCCAGGTTCCCTTTAACAAACTCAAGAAAAACAACTTGTTTTTCGTTAATAAATGTTACAGAAACAGCATCTAGGTAAGGCAAGGAATTACCTTTTTCATCTTTTTCAAAATAATTTTCATTTTTTACTAAAACAAGTTTAACACCTTCCTTCCATAATTTAAACTTAAATGGTCCGGTTCCCACTGGTTGGTTCCTGAAATCCTGATCATATAATTCCACAATTTCAAATGGAATTACCGAACAATATTGCATGGTTAGGAGGCCTAGAAAAGGTGGAAATGGTTTCAGTAGATATATTATTAATGTAGAATCATTTACTGCCTTAAATCCAAGGTCATTTTCCTTGTCAATATTATTGAATATCCATGCACCTGGTGAGGCCTGTTTAGGATCTATGATTCTATAGAGGCTATGCACAAAGTCGGAGGCAATGACCTTTCTGCCCTTTCCACCTTCAAAACCATCATTATCATGGAAGAAAACGTCATTCCTGAGATGAAAGGTATAGGTCAGCCCATCCTCTGATATTTCCCAGGATTTGCTTATACAAGGCTTAACTTCTAGGTCATCATTCATTTGAACTAACCCATTGAATATCTGGTTTATAGCCCAAATATTTTCAACATTTCTGGCATACAATGGGTCTAAAGAACTGATTCCTGAAGATTCATTATATCGAAAAACTGTTTTGTTCTCCTTTTTATCAACTGTCTCGTTTTGACATGATAAAAACCAACAACACACTATTAGAATATATAAAATAGGTCTTCTCATTATTGCGTAATTAACCCAAAAATAAGAAAATATAAAAAGTAAAATTTTAAAGTAACTGAAAAGTTACTAACTGAAAAGATTTAAAAATGGCCTCGTCGATTTACCTGCAATGAATCTATCTTAATAAGGTGATATGCCCAATATATTCATGTTCTTCCTGATTGAGATCTTCTGTTCTTATCATCCAGACATAAACATCCATTTGAGCACCTTCTTTGCCGGAATTTGCCTTTCCGTCCCAACCTTCCCATTCATGGTAATTACCATTATATCTATATATTCTATCTCCCCACCGATTATAGATTATGAATTCAAACTCATCATCTCCGATTCCAATAATCTTCGGTTTAAAGAAGTTGTTTTCTTTAATATAACTATTAGGTGAAAAAGTATTTGGAGTATAGAGGACATACTCGCTAGTAATTCTAAAGTATTTTCCTATGCTATCTTTACAACCATTTGGTTCCGTAATGGTGAGGGTGATATAGAATATCCCTGTGTCCTTATATGTATGTGATAATTCTTCATAAGTTCCTGAAGTATTTGTAATTCCAACGATGTCCCCATACCCCGACTCTGTAATAATCCCATCACCAAATTCCCATTGTCGTACTACTGATGGGTCTGTAAACAATGACATATCTACTAGATTAATAGTGGGGTTTAGCGACGATGATTCTGTCTTGTCCATGGAGAAGCTCGCAGTAGGAGGTGAACTGATCGTTTGAGAAATTGTTGCTGTACAACCTAAATCAGAGGTAACAGTCAAATTAACAGTATATATGCCATGTTGTGTGAAAACATGTGATGTGTTTTTTGTCATAGATGTATTATACAAACCTGAAGCAGGATTCCCAAAATCCCATGCCCATTGTGCTATTTCACCAGGTGTTTCAATAGTAGAACTGTCATAAAACTGAAGCATAAATTCATCAGGAAAACAATCTGCTTGAAAATCAGCAATAGGGGTTGGATTGACAGTTACAGTTCCCTGAATCGTTACAGGTGTTGAACAGCCATCAGAAACTGTTACATCATAGGTTGTAGTAGTGGATGGTGATACATTTGAAGAGGACGTTGTTGAAATAGGGGGATCCCACACATAAGTGTAAATTCCAGAACCTCCACTTGTGTTTATATTCAATGTAACATTATCTCCATCACAGATTATTTCATTACCCAGATTGGGAGAAATGGGATCTGCAACATTTACGGTAATTGTTTCAGAGTCTATGCAATTATTTGAATCTGTTACTACGACAGTATAGGTAGTTGTGAATAGAGGTGATACCTGTTGTGAACTTCCTGACACAGAATTATTCCAATTGTAAGTGTAAGGTGGCACACCACCACTTGCGGATGCTGAGATGATTGTATCTTGTCCATAACAAATTAAAGGATCAGCGTCAGTAGATGCAATTAATGGAACCGGCTCATTGACTATGGCCATGGCAGTAGTATCGCAACCATTAAGGTCACTAACAGTAATTGAAATCTGTCCTGCACTGAAACCGTTTCCAGTTAAGGAGGTTTGACCATTACTCCATAGGTAGGAAATTGGATTTGTGCCCCCACTAATGTATACAGTGCCTGAACCAGTAGCATTACCATTGCAATCTGCATCTATAGTTATAACAGAATCTATAATTGGTCCAGCAATATCATTCACATTTACATTGGTAAGGATAAATGAACAGTTCATGGCGTCAGTTATAGTTACAGTGTATGTTCCTGCCAATAGACCAGTAGCTGTCTGGGAGGTCTGCAGACCTCCTGGATCCCATACATAAGAATATGGCGAGCTTCCACCGATTGGATTTACTGTTGCTTCTCCATTATAATTTCCGCATTTTGACGCCATAGTTGTTGCTGTTGCAGATAATAATTGGGGTTCAGTTATGGGGATGGTCTCAGATTGAATGCACCCTTGATTATCTGTAACATTTACATCATAAGTACCAAAACTTAGATTGGAAATACAATTGGTTGTTTGTCCACTTTGAATCCAGAAATAGGTATAGGGTACTGTTCCCCCAGATGGGGTTAAGCAGATGCTTCCATCATTCATGCCATTGCAAGTGATATCAGTTGCGTTTATACCAATTGTTAAAGGGGCAGGTTCGTTTATTACGAGACTATTAATATTATTGCATCCATTCGCATCTGTGACTAAAACATTATGTATTCCTGCGCACATACCAGAATCACTTGAAGTTGTTATGCCATTTGTCCAACCATAAGAATAAGGTGTTGTTCCCCCAGCAACAGCTACCATGGCTGTTCCGTTGCATATACCACTGCAAGTTGCATCAGTATATGACGATATTGCGGATGCCAGGATCGGAGGCTCAGTAATTGAGAATGTATCAATACTTACACATTGGTTACCATCTTCAATCATTATAGTATATATATCAGCTGTAAGGCCAAAAATAAATGTGCTTCCAGTAGCAATAATATTGCCCCCACCATTAAACCATGTATATGTATAGGGTGTGGTCCCACCAGAAATAACCGTGTTGGCAGTTCCATTATTATCTCCGTTACAATCAAGAGGACTAAATGCAATTGTATCAATATTGGGTCCTGCAATATCTGTAACCATGATGGGCATTGTGAAGGTACATCCCATTCCATCTGTTACGATGGGATTATAAACTCCTGCATATACTCCAGTGATACACGAGTCTATTGTGTTAGCTGAATCATTCCACACTATGGTATATGGTGCAATACCTCCTAAAGCATTAACGCAAGCACCTCCATTATCTGAACTACAGGTTGTGGGGGATATTGTATTTTGAATCAAGCTAAGCTGCGTTGGTTGGGTAATAAGCACACATTTTACCACAGAACATCCGTTTGAATCCGTAATTGTTACACAATAATTTGCTCCACCTGGAGCTGAGCATAAATTGCTAGCAGTTTGCGTTGTCTGTAAAAGGCCATCATCCCACAAATAGGTATATGGCCCTATACCACCACTTGGATTTGCAACAGCAATTCCATCACAAGCATTAAAGCATGTAACATTGGTTGGCGAAAGACTTGCACTAAGTGCTACAGGCTCTATAATGGTAGCTGAGGTCACAGATTCGCAGCCATTAATATTATTCACAGTAACAGTATAAGTTCCTTGACAAAGTGCGGTTGCTTGGTTTGTTGTGTCTCCGCTATTCCAAGCATAAGTGTAAGGACTTCCTGCTCCAGAGACAGATACTTGAGCAAATCCATTGCAGTTACCATAACAATCTATATCTGTTACATTTGAAATTGCTGCTACTAGAAGGCTAAGTGTTGCTGTAGCTACAGAGATACAACCATTACTGTCTGTTAAAGTAATAACGTACGAACCGTCACAAAGACTACTTGCTGTGACAGTGCTTTGAGCCGCAGGATCATTCCATAAATATGTATAAGGAACAGTACCTCCTGTGGTAGTTACACTTGCACTTCCATCACAAGAATTTACACAATTGGGATTTATTACTGTTGTATTCAAAGCCAGAACAGCCGGTTCAGTGATTGTTATGGTTGTAGAAGCAAGACAGCCGTTTGCATCTGTAATGTCTAATGTGGTTATTCCGGTACAAAGCCCTGTAGCAGTTAAAACGGTCTGGCCATTACCCCACAAGTATGAATATGGCTGTGTACCACCATTGGCTAGAGCTGTAGCCATGCCATCACATGAGCCATTGCAATTTGCATTTGCGCTTGACAATATACCAGCTGTTAATATAGAAGGCTCATTAATAGTTGTGGACACAACTATTGTACAGCCATTGGCATCTGTGACAGTCACGAATTGGCTTCCTCCAGATAAATTTGTTGCTGAACTAGAAGTTTGTCCATTGCTCCATAAATAGCTGTATGAAGGCACTCCGTCAGTAACAACTACTATAGCGCTTCCATCTGTCCCTGCAAAACATGAAACACCGGTACTTGAAGAGATATTCGCAATAACCAGTCCTCCATCCAAAATAGTGAAGTTAGAGACTACCAGGCAATCATTCAAATCGGTAACTGATACACTATATGATCCAGCGCTTAGGTTTGAGATCAATGATACGGTATCTCCAGTACTCCAACTATACGTATATCCAGGGGTGCCACCACTTGTATTAGCCTTAGCTGATCCATCAGAACCACCCTGACAACTTACATCTATTGTTGTAACAGTGTTTGCAAGTATTGTTGGCTCTACTATGGACTCCGAAGCGGAAGCTGTATCTCCTGCATTATCAGTAATGGTAACAATATAAGTTCCTGGACAAAGACCTGTTAGGCTACTGGTTACTCCTCCATTGTTCCATATATATGGAGCAATGCCAGTATTTGGTGTAGCTGTGGCTGTTCCATCACATACTCCATTACACGTAACGTCAGTGGTTGCAACAACACCCGAAATTTGGGTTACGCAACCCAAATTATCCACAAGGATATTAATATAACCACTGCAAGAAGAAAGCCAAATAGGCCTGAAAGTGATATAACACCAATTTCCTGTAGGAGTGAAGGTGAAGGTATATGTCTGCCAATTGGTATGCATGATTGGGCCAACTTGTCCAAGTAATTCTCCAGTACCGCAATTTCCATTTCCCCCATATATAGCAAAAGAGCTATAGCAATTCCCTGGTCCTGCTGTATTGTAAGTGTTACTGTGGGCCAGGTCAACACTTATTGTATATGTTTGTCCAGAAACCATGCAATTAGATAAGACTTGAGTAGCACCCTCATAATATCCTCCTGAAGAACCTCCTGATTGCAGAAAGCTGACGTAGGTATTGCCATTGGAAGCTGGCTGGGTTATACCCCATTGGCCAGGCTGCGTATCTGGACTGCCGCCACAGTTTACCCAGGGCGACGGTACAACGTGTGCTTGAGAGGTTCCTTCAAATGAAGGATTATTGGCACATAACGGCTGGCCATTAACCTGATAAAAGTTAAAACCGGCATACAGAATTATAAAGAGACTTGTAAGGTAATTCTTCATCCAAACTATTTCTTTATGGAAATGGCATCATTAGATTTTACAATAATTAATGTGGCAATCATCTTAATAACTTGATAAATAGACGTTTTTCCATAAATAATGGTTGCTATTTAATCAATGTTATATTGCCCTTTTTAATTATAGATTCTCCATTTTCTAATTCAGCCTCTAA
>DTSC01000237.1:0-3215 GCA_012965625.1 Flavobacteriales bacterium
CATAAGCTATCAGCCAGTGTATCAGCATCTCCATTGGACCAGGAGTATATATAGCCTGGTGTACCACCAATAACCAATCCCGTAGCCGTCCCATCACAATCCCCATTACAAGACATATTGCTGCTGTCAGAGATAATTACATCTAGCACTTGCGGTTCAGACAAGGTAACAGAAACAGAATCCTGGCATCCCATACTATCCGTAACTATTACAGAATGCACAACCCCTGCGCAAAGAGAATCTGCAATGGTGTTGGTATCAGCATTCGACCACAGATAGGTGTAAGCCAGCGTACCGCCAGTAACTCCAACGGTAGCATCCCCATCACATATTCCATTACAGGATGCATTATTGCTATCTATTATTGCAGCTGCCAATACAGCAGGCTCAGATAAAGTGACCGTATCAAAAGCCTGGCAACCCATGCTGTCAGTTACAATCACACTATATGGGGTTGCAGCACATAAACTATCAGCCAGCGTAGCTGAGTCAGTATTTGACCACAGGTAAGTGTAAGGTGCTGTGCCTCCTCCAGCCGTAACTGTGGCATCCCCATCACACACACTATTACATGATATATTTGTGCTGTCTGTGATAATAGCTGTAAGCACAGTTGGTTCTGAAAGCGTAACAGCTACAGAGTCCACACAGCCCATTGTATCAGTAACGGTCAGTGTATATATTGTATTTGGGCATAGACTATCTGCTATTGTATTTGTATCTCCGTTTGACCAAGTATATGAATATCCTGGCGTGCCTCCAATAGCCAAACCTGTTGCATCCCCATCACAATCACCATTGCAAGACATATTGGTGCTATCTGATATGAATACATTTAGGACAGAAGGTTCATTAATTGTAAAGGGGATAGAATCTTGACAGCCACCAGAATCTGTAACTACTACAGTATATGATCCTGCACACAAGTTTGTTGCCATCGCTGTAGAATCTGTAAGAATTACACCAGTTCCTGGCCAGGCATATGTGTATGGTTTTGAGCCTCCTGTAACCAATCCTTTTACTGTTCCATCACATATGCCAAAGCATGAAGCGTTGGTACTATCCGTGATAGATATTGACAATACATCAGGTTCAGTAACGGTTACAACTGCAGTATCATTACATCCATTGGCATCAGTGACGGTCACCTGGTAAGTTCCTGTACAAAGCCCACTTGCTGTATCCGTTGTTTGTAAACTTGGATCATTCCAAGAGTATGTAAACCCACCTGATCCTCCAGATGCATTAACAATGGCAAATCCATTACAATCACCAAAACATAAAGGCCGGATACTATCTGTGGTAAGTGTAATTTGAGGAGGTTCATCAATGTTAACACAAATACTATCCACACAAGCATTAGAATCGGTTACTGTTACACAATAGGAACCTGCAGCCAGGCCAATAGCTGTGTCGCTGGTTTGACTTCCAGTTCCTGGGTCCCAAAGGTAGGTATAGGGAGGCACCCCTCCTGTTGTTATTACTATGGCTGATCCTGTTGAATTTCCATTGCACAGAACGTCAATACTATCAGTATTTAGAACTAAGGGGAGCTGGTCTAAGATTTCTGCAGAGTCAATTGTGATACAGCCATTATTGTCCGTTAATGTATCAGTATATTGTCCTGGACATAAATTAATAATAGAATCGATACTTGCACCAGTTTCCCAGGAGAATGTATATGGGGATAAACCACCTGAAGGAGTAGAGATAACTTTCCCATTACAGTCACTAAAGCACAATACATCCGTTATTGAAAAAGTTTGGAGTAAGACAGTAGGTTCGGTAATAGTAATAGAATCAAAAACAAGGCAACTTAATATGTCTTGAACCTGAACAAACCAAGTCCCTGCACATAATCCGGTGGCAATTGAATCTGTTTGAGCTGAAGGATCATTCCAAAGGTAAGTATAGGGAGGTGAACCACCTGTAGCATTAACCATTCCGATACCATCACATATACCATTGCATGTTATGTCTGTATCTGACATGGTAATAATGGTGCCTACCAAATCACTCACTGCTGCAGAAAATGTGTCAACACATAAATTTGCATCTGTTATTTCCACACTATAGATTCCTGCACATACATCTATAAGGGAATCGTTGGTGCTAAAAGGAGGTATTGTATCTAGCCAATTGAAAATATATGGGCTTGATCCACCAGTTGGCGCAGCAGCAACCACCCCATCACATATTCCACATGTTGCGTTAGTGGTAGATAGATTAGGAAGAAGAGATGGCGGTTCGATTATCGTGATACTATCTAATACTGAACATCCGTTGAAATCAGAAACTGTCACTACCCAAGTTCCAGGGCAAAGTCCAGTAGCAGAGGAGGTTGTTTGTGCAAGGGGGTCGTTCCATAAATAGGAATAGGGTAGCATCCCACCTGTTGGCGATGCAGTGGTTACACCATTACAAAGGCCGTTACATTGGACATCTGTTTTCAACAGGGCAAGCGTTAAAGGTGGTGGTTCAGTAATGGTAATACAGCCTGAATCCTGACAACCCAAAGAATCAGTAACTGTTACACAAAACGCACCTGGCTCTAGACCAATTGCTGTAGAAGTTGTTTGGCCATTGCTCCATACAAAGGTGTATGGTGGTGACCCTCCTACTGCTGTAATTGTTCCTGTACCATCATCTGCCCCATTACATGAAATCAGCGTGCTATCCATTGTTGAGGATAATGATAGAGGTTCATCAATATTGATGACAATAGAATCCTGACATCCATTTGCATCACTTACTACGCACTTATATGCACCAACACAAAGTCCTGTTGCTGTGCTGGTTGTTTGTACTAGAAGATCATCCCAAAGATAAGTAAGTGCACCTGTTCCTCCAGAGGCATTAACAATTGCCTGGCCTGTGCAAAACCCCCCACATAGAATGTCTACACTGTCACCTAAAAGAACTAGTGGACTTGGCTCACTAATATTAAAAGAAACTGAATCTTGACAACCATTGGAGTCGGTTACTATAACCAAATAAGATCCAATGCAAAGATTGGTGGCTATTGCAGTGGAATCTGTAAGAATAGAACCAGGCCCTGGCCAGGTATATGTATATGGCTTTGAACCTCCAGTAACCAAGCTTGTTGCTGTACCATCACATATTCCAAAGCAGGTTGTATTAGTACTATCAGTGATGTTTATCTCTAAGATGAATGGTTCAATTATTGTCACAGAAACGGAATCACTACATCCATG
>DTSC01000237.1:3238-10153 GCA_012965625.1 Flavobacteriales bacterium
CGATAACTTGATATGTTCCTGAACAAAGACCGATTGCAGTATCTGTGGTTTGTGCACCTGGATCATTCCATAAATAGGTAAATCCACCGGCGCCTCCAAATGCATTGACAATGGCCGATCCATTACAGGCCCCAAAACATAAAGCGGAATTGCTATCTGTTGTAAGAACAATCGAAGGTGGCTCATCTATGTTGACACAAGCAGAATCCTGGCATAATTGTGCATCAGTAACGGTTATACAATAAGTTCCTGCGGTTAGGTTAAAAGCGGTATCTGTTGTTTGCCCACCTGGATCATCCCATAAATAGCTGTATGGAGGAGTTCCGCCTGCTGCAATAACGATTGCCGCACCGGTCGACCCTCCATTACAGAATACATCAATGCTATCAGTAGGAGTAGTTAATGATGGAGGGGCGTCTATTGCAATTGAATCAGTTAATATACATCCCGCATTATCTGTTATAGTGACCGTATACATACCCATACATAACCCAGTCGCCTGTGAATCGGTTTGAATCGGAGATGTGCTCCATGCATAGGTGTAAGGGGGTGTGCCTCCTCCAGAAGTGGCTGTGGCGGTACCATCACAATCTCCACGGCAGGTTTCGTTTGTGCTATCCAATACAGCAGTTAAGGGTGGTGGTTGGCCTATGATAATAGTATCAATGTCAACACAACCTTTGGAATCTCTTACGGTGTCTATATATGTTCCTGCGCAAAGGTTAAATATGGTATCATTAGTGCTCCCATTACTCCATGAATGTGTATAGGGAGGTGTTCCGCCTGATGGTATGCTCCAGGCTTGTCCATCGCATCCTCCGAAACAATTAACATCGTTTCCAGCTACAGAATCTAATAGCAGCGGTGGTTCGCCTATGATTGTAGTTGCAGAATCGTTACATCCATTTGCATCTGTAAAAACCACTTTAGCAGTTCCTGGACATAAAGCTACGGCGGTGGATGTTGTTTCACCGTTATCCCAAGCGTAAAGATAGAACTCATCTCCAGAAAATGGAATACCATCAGGGTCAAAAGGAGTTCCAGCTCCGACATTAATTGTGGCTGTTCCATCACAATTTCCAAAGCACAATGTAGAAGGTGCAGGCGGAGAAATAAAACCAAATAGGGGATTAGGAGCTGTTATTGTTATAGTTGCAAAACAGATGTTATTATTGTCTCCTGAATCTGTAACCAAAATAGTATAGGTGCCAGCAGGTAAATTATAAAGAGAATCAGTAAGATCACCAGGAAACCCAGAAGGAAACCAGTCGTAGGCAAAAGGGCCGAATCCTCCAAAAACATCAACTTTTGCTATGCCAGTCGTATCTTGTCCACATAGAGGGTGTATGGTAACAATGACCAGAGAATCTATCGCACCAGGGCAATTTTTTGTTATTGTATCAGCCTTAATACTCAAACTGAAAATCAGATTGCAGCAAATAAAAAGGGTGATTAAAAGATTTTTACAGCAGCTTTTCAAAAGAATATATCTGGTATTTAAGAATGTTATCCACAGTTTACCTAAGTGAGTATCTTACGTTAGAAACATAATTTAGTTTCATATTCCTATCCGAAAAAAACAAAAAAAAGCAACCATTTAATTAAACACAGCGATTATTTAATTTTATGTTCTATTTAATAGACGATCGAATATATTCAAAGTTGCCTTATAAATTTCAAGAACTTGATTCCTAAATGCCTAAATGCCTAAATTAGACAAATTGGAATAGTCTCTTTTTATTATTGCTGTGAGTAATTAACAAGCCTTATTAAAGGACTATTCTATCATAATAGCCAACCTGTTAGCTGTTATTTTCTAGTGGTTGTTAACAATTTCTTCCTAATCTTGTGACACACTCTAAATTGCAGTAGTTAATTTATTCGCTTGGAATTGTTTATGCCGCTTGGTTAGTGGGCGGCAAAATTTCGGCACTAATTTGTTGAGATAACTTAATGTTTTAGGTTTATTGCATTGACAAGTTCATCTTCATTAATCTCATTCATGCATTTGAAATGACCTTTTGGACATTTTTTAAAGCCGATCTTTGTGCATGGCCTACAAGATAAATTGTATACCTCAAGAATTTTCCCTTCACCTTTTTCACCAAAGCCAGTCAGGTAAGGATACATTCCGAATTTTGGAATGGTATTTCCCCAGATTGAATAGATCTCTTTTTTGAATGCAGCTGCAATATGCATTAGGCCAGTATCATGGGTAATAATCTTAGCAGCTTGCTTTACCAGTGACGCTGATTGATTGATATTGTATTTTCCACAAGCATTATAAACCATATCGCCTAACGTGATTTTAATTTTTTCGGCAAGTTCAACATCCTCCTCTCCACCGAGTAATACTACAGGTGTTTTGAGTTTTCTAATTATGGAAATGACCTTTTCAAGTGGCAACTTTTTGGTATTGTACTTGGCTCCCACTACAAATCCGATATAAGCATTTTGATGTGAAGAAGGCAAGGTTGCTAGGTCAACATGGTCATTCTCAGGCATAAAATAATCTAACCCCATAAAGTCATTTTTAATACCAAGCTGTTCTGTTGTTTCTAAATATCTATCAACTATATGAACATCAGGCAATTGGTTTATTTTAAAGTTGACCATTATCCATTTGGCAATATTCAGCTTGTTTACACTAGAGCTTTTTACTCCAAGCTTTCTTTTCACCAGTGCTGAACGAATGTTGTTGTGTAAATCAATTACAAGGTCATAATTTTCATTTTTGAGCTCGGAGATGTTCTCGTGGATGTCATTTTTAATTGTATACACCTTTTCCACATATGGATTAGAGGTCAATAATGCAGAAAAAACAGTTTTAGTAAGATAGTGGATCTCTGAATCTTTAATTTGAGTTTTAAGACATCGAATAACTGGGGTGGTTAAAACAATATCGCCAATTGAGCTAAATCGTATGATTAAAATTTTAGTTGCCATTAATTCTGAGAACCTATTTATTGATTATTTATCCTTGCGAATGTACAAACGAAATTAACAAGCTAAATTAATGAATAGACTTTTCTTGTTATTTTCTTAAATTTCAAAATTATTAGAATCCTGATATTCTATTTATATTTTTGTTTACTGAATGCTAATCGATACACATACACATCTGTTTCTAGAACAGTTTGCTGCTGATGATGAACAGGTCATTGAATCAGCAGTAACTAATGGGGTAGAACGGTTTTATCTTCCAAATATTGATAGCAGCACTTATGATAGCATGATGGCTTTTGTCGGGAAATATCCTGGTAGATGTTATCCTCTGATAGGGTTACACCCTTGTTCTGTGAAAGAGGACTTTGAAACGGAATTGGACTTTATACGCGAAAAGCTTTCTAAACAAACCTTCAATGGTATAGGTGAGACTGGCATCGATTTATATTGGGATAAAACGAATTTAGATAATCAAATAACAGCATTTACATCACAAATTCAATTGGCTAAAGAAAATAAGCTCCCTGTAATTATTCATTGCCGTGAATCATTTAATGAGGTTTTTGAAGTGATATCAAAGTGTAATGACGAATCCTTGTTTGGGATATTTCATTGTTTTACAGGAAGTGTTAAGCAAGCACAGGATGTAATATCCTTAGGTGGTTTTAAGATGGGGATTGGAGGTGTACTTACGTTTAAAAATGGAGGTTTGGACCAGACGGTTAAGGAAATTGACTTGAAGCATTTAGTACTTGAAACGGATTCTCCATATTTGGCGCCTGCACCATATCGAGGCAAGAGAAATGAAAGTAGCTATCTAAAAATTATTGCGGAGCGCTTGGCGGAGATAAAAGAAAAATCATTGGAAGAAGTTGCAGCAATTACCACGGAAAATGCAAATATGGTTTTTTGTCAATTGTAATTTGAATGAAGATTACTAAGGATATATTAATTGTTTTTATGCTGGGCTTTTTGCTCTATGCCAATACACTTAGTCATCAATATGTTCTTGATGATAAAATTGTTATAACTGAGAATGAGTTTACAAAGCAGGGTTTTGCTGGCATTCCGGATATTTTAACTACTGATGTATTTGTTGGGTTTTATGGTACAGATAAGAATCTCGTGACAGGAAAGAGGTATCGTCCATTGTCTTTAGTAACCTTTGCGATAGAATATGAGCTGTTTGGAAAGAACCCTTTTGTTAGTCACCTCATTAATGTGCTGCTTTATGCATTTACAGGAGTTCTGGTATATCTGCTTTTTCTGAAAATTCTGCCTGATAGAAATAAGAATACTACTTATTGGACGACTGCATTTCTGTCAACCGCATTTTTTGTTACCCACCCTTTGCATACAGAGGTGGTTGCAAATATTAAAGGCAGGGATGAAATCTTAACATTATTAGGTGCATTGGGAGCCCTGATGTATACCTTAAAATGGTTGGAGACCAAGAAGCTGGTTCATTTGGGTTGGGCTTCTTTGTTGTTGTTCTTGGGATTGTTTGCAAAGGAAAATGCAATTACGTTTTTGTTTGTAATTCCTGTAACAGTTTATTTTTTCACATCCCACTCATTAAAGGATAACCTGCAGTCATTATCACCCCTTTTATTGGTTACAGCATTGTATCTGTTCATTCGCTTCTCCTTATTAGGGATCCCAGATGCAAAAGATGCTACTGAGCTTATGAACAATCCCTTTATTTATGCGACTGCTGCTGAAAAATATGCAACAATCTTTTATACTTTCGGAAAGTATGCCCTCCTCTTGGTTTGGCCACATCCTCTAACACATGATTATTATCCATTTCAGATACCTATCATCAATTGGACTGATACCAGGGCGATTGTTCCTTTTCTATTATACTGTTCAATTGCTTTTTTTGGTTTATTGGGGTTCAAAAATAAAAAACCAACATTTTATGGATTCCTTTTTTTCCTAGCTACCTTCTCCATTGTTTCAAACATCATTTTCCCTATTGGTTCATTTATGAATGAAAGATTTATGTATATTCCCTCTATTGGATTTGCTATTTTCTATGGGGTTGGAGTTAGTCATGGGCTTTACAAACATCTCAAACCCAATGCGAAATTTAAACCGCTAATCCGTGGATTGACAATAATAGTATTATGTGCATTCTCCTTTAAAACGGTTAGCAGAAATTTTGCCTGGAAGAATGACCTAACCTTGTCAACTACTGATGTAAGTGTGTCTTCAAATAGTGCCAAGGCTAACATGTCAGCGGGCTTGTCCTTATTGACAAAAGCACAAAAACCTGGAGCTAGGAATAGAAGAGAGGATCTGAACCTGGCTGTTTCTTATTTATATAAATCTTTGGAATTATATCCTACTTATATTCAGCCTATGTTGTTAATGGGTAATGCCTATTTTGAACTTGAAGACTATAACAATAGTTTGCTGTTTTTTGAAAATTGTTTAAAGATCCAGCCAAATTATTCTTTTGCTGTTAATAATATTGAACATGTTGGAGATATATGCGCAAAACAAGGCATTCCAAGTTTGGCGGTAAAAGCTTATACCCTATTGACAATTAATACTCCTCAGAACTTTAAAATATTCTTGAAATTAGGACAGGTTTATGGCAAGGACCTGGGAGATAATGAAATGGCCTTAAAAAACTTCCTCGCAGCAAATAAATTGCAACCAAACAATGTAGAAGTCCTCAACAAATTAGGCATTGTTTATTCAATGACTGGAAGAAACAATGAAGCAATAGAAGCTTTTAACAAAGTGATTGAGCAGCAACCAGAGAATGCCAGCACTTTATTGAATATTGGTATCACCTATACAAACATGGGCTTTCCTGAATTAGCTGAGCCATTTATTCAAAAAGCAATTTCAATTGACCCTTCACTTAAGCGATAATGATAAAATCACAATGGCTTTTACTAATGTTTTACAGATTAAAATAATTTATGTCTTAATATATTTTTTTGTAATTTGGTCGCTCGTTTTATTAGAAACACAGGAGTTTTAAACGTTCTTTTAAGAGGGGAGTGGCAGATCTCTCCAGATGGAGAGGTGGCCGAGCGGCTTAAGGCGCACGCTTGGAAAGCGTGTGTACCTCACAAGGGTACCGGGGGTTCGAATCCCTTCCTCTCCGCTGAATATCGCTTATTATATTAATATTGAATTAAAGAAAATAAATTAAACAATTAAGATCATGAAAAGAATTTTTGCACTTATAACAATTTCATGTTGGATGACCATTGGTAATTTGACTCTTGCACAAGAAGAGGCTGAAGTGAAATGTGATACAGTTACAACAGAAAGCATAAGCACAGGTGAGGTAACCACAATGGTAATTTGTGACAATGGTGATACCACAATTGTTGAGACTGCAGCTGCTGACGATGTGGAAAAAGAGGCTCCTGCGGAGATGCCTGCAGAGGAAATTGAAGAAGAGGTAGAGCAATCTTTTCATCAGGTGATCAAGCAGAAATTTATAGAGGGTGGTGCTGAATTTATGGGTGTTGTCTTGATTTGTTTGATTTTAGGTTTAGCGCTTTCCATTGAAAGAATAATTTATTTAAATTTAGCAACTACAAATACTGAGAAGTTATTAGCTGAGATAGAATCATCTATGGATTCTGGAGGTGTTGAAAGTGCCAAGGAGGTTTGCAGGAATACAAAAGGGCCAGTTGCAAGTATCTTTTATCAAGGGCTTGACCGCTCTGGCGAAGGAATTGATGTTGTTGAAAAAGCTATCGTTTCATATGGATCGGTTCAGATGAGTCTTCTGGAGAAAGGATTGACTTGGATTTCACTATTTATTTCTCTTGCTCCAATGCTTGGGTTCATGGGAACGGTAATAGGTATGATTGGTGCATTTGATGCTATTGAAGCTGCTGGCGATATCTCACCTAGCTTGGTAGCAGGCGGTATCAAGGTGGCCCTTCTTACCACTGTTTTTGGTTTGATCGTAGCCATGATATTGCAGGTTTTCTA
>DTSC01000238.1 GCA_012965625.1 Flavobacteriales bacterium
TGAAACCCGGAGATGATTATGAAGCAGTTCATTTGGCGTGGGGTGAAGGAGCACAGGCTATGATGGATGGCAAGTTAGATGTATTTTTCAATGCTGTGTCCATAGGTAGCGCTAATGTTGAACAGATCAGCATAACCAAAAACGTGAGATTTTTAGGATTAGATACGAGTAAATTAAATGATCCCGAATATTTAGGTTATTTAAAAGTTCCAGGTAGAGCTTTTGGTGAAATTCCTCCAAATACTTACGTGGGTCAAGTTAATGAAACTGCGGTTACAGTTCCACTATATATGATGATAGCTGCAACTCGTGCTGATTTATCTGATGAAGTAGTCTATGAAGTTACAAAAGCTTTTTGGGAAAACTTAGAAGATGTTCATCATACTGCTGCCGTCCTTCAAGGTATATCAAAGGATACGGCTTTTAAGGCATTAAATATACCTCTTCATCCTGGAGCTTATCGGTATTATCAGGAACAAGGTTTTAATGTTCCTGAAAAGTTAATTCCTTAGAATAATTGTAAAATATTAAATAATTGGGAGGGCATTATGGCCCTCCCAAACAATTTTTTGTCTCTGTTTTATTATGTATATTCAGAAGAAAAGATTGTCACTTTTACCAAACGATCTATCAATACCTGTTGGTTTAGTTGCTTTAATTCTTTGCGCTATTGGAATTATTAACTCACTTCCTACATGGGGAATAATTCCGAGGATAGGGCCTTTCAATAGTGAGGCAATCAGACCCTTAATGTTCGGTCTTTCGATAGGGATATTAATTTTAAAAAATCCATTTTATAAGACCTTCTTGGATAACAAGAAACTTAATCCAATTATAGGGTTATCGTTTGACATATTAATTTCTGTCGCTGTTTTGTCATCTCTAATACTGTACTACACAGAAATGAAAGCACTTAATGAAGGTCTTTTCTATTTTGAGTGGTATCACGCTCTTACTGGCATTTTGGGAGCTTTAATGATGCTTATTTTGTGTTGGCGGCAGTGGGGTCCGTCACTTTCAGTTTTCGGCGTAATCTGTTTAGTTTATTTATACACAGGTCAGTATTGGCCAGGTATTTTTGAAACAGCTCCTGTAGATATCATTGATACCACGGCCAGTGATTTATGGTTTAACCAGAATGATGGCATTCTCGGGATGATAGCAGGAATTGTAATTTTTAATGTTTTGCCGTTTATTCTTTTGGGAAGCATGCTTGAAGGAACTGGTGCTGGATTATCATTAATCAAGATTTCTTTTAATTTAATGAGAAATTTCAGGGGAGGTCCCGCACATGCTGCCATAGTCGCCTCAGGAATGTTTGGAACAATCTCAGGAGGAGCAGTAGCAAATGTTGTTGGAACTGGAGTATTAACCATTCCAATGATCAAGAAAAGAGGATTTGATTCATCATTTGCTGGAGGAGTGGAAGCTACTGCTTCTTCTGGTGGTCAAATTATGCCTCCAATAATGGGTGCGGCAGCACTTGTCTTAGCAGATTTTGTCGGCGTATCTTATTTAACGGTTATAACTGCAGCACTAGTTCCAGCTTTAGCATATTACGCAAGTCTATTCGCAACGGTATATTTTGAATCTCAAAGATTGGGAATTGAAACTATCGAGAAGGAAAACATTGAAAAGGAAATGTTATTAAATAATCAGGACTATAAGAATATTATATTAATTTTTGCCCCTATTCTTACTGTTTTATACGCCTTGATTAGTGGATTGTCACCTGCAGGGTCAGGGATTACAGCTTTATTTGTTTTAATTATTCTAAGCTTCATAAATCCGGATGTCAGAAGGAACCCGTCACGTCTTATTAATTCTCTTATTAAAGGTGGGATTAACTTTGCTCAGGTAATGATAGCTGTAGGGGTTATAGGGATAATTACAGCTGTATTAGGCGCTACAAACTTGCCAGGTGATTTTGCAATAATCATTAGTTCAGTTGCAAACAACTGGCTGATATTGACACTAATTTTGGCAATGCTCGCAGCCATACTACTAGGCATGGGGATGCCGACTTTAACTGCTTACCTTACAATTGCTTTAATTCTCGGCCCATCTCTGAACAAACTTGGATTGGAGCCTCTAACAACGCATATGTTTGTGTTTTATTATGGTGTAGCCTCAAACATAACGCCTCCTGTAGCCTTGGCAGCATTTGCTGCGGCAGCTATCGCAAATGCAGCGCCTCTTGAAACTGCTATGAAGGCAATGCGGATTGGCTTAGTTATGTTTATTATTCCTTTTGTTTTCGCGTATTATCCAATCTTACTTCTTGTAGAAGCTGCAGGTGCAATTTTTAATTGGCCTGAATTTATTTCTATTATCTCACGTCTTGCTCTTGTCATATATTTATTGTCTAGTGCCGGAAGTGGGTTTGATCAAAGGAAACTTTCTTATTATGAAATCTTAATTCGTATAGTTTTAGCTATAGCTGTTTTATTGGTTAACCCTTGGATACATTGGCCTATTGCGACATTAATTTTAGCCATGATTTTCTTACACAAAAGGAAAAATGGGAAATTAGGAGGTGACCCACCCCCATTGACTGTTTTGGATGAAAGAAACTGACAGGCAGTACCGTCTGGCAGCTTGATGCCATCATCGGTAATAGATAATTGCTTACCATGTAGTTTTGATGACGGGTGGTCCTCACCAAAATACACGGGTTGATCGTCAATAAATTCCCATTTCCCATAGATTGACGAAGCGTAGGCAACACCACTAAGCAGGAACAGACACAGGAATGTGTAGATGTGTTTCATTTCCAACATCCCACTAAAACCAAGATTATTTTACTCTAAAGCCTCTC
>DTSC01000239.1 GCA_012965625.1 Flavobacteriales bacterium
ATTCCCTATTCTGATCTCATCATTTGCACCTGAGAGCAACAGGTGTGCAAGGAAATTCATTAATGCAGGCCTTTGTCTGTAAGATAACGCTCGGCATCCAGTGCTGCCATGCAGCCAGTGCCTGCGGCAGTTACAGCTTGTCGGTAAACGCTGTCCGCTGCATCTCCTGAAACAAAAACTCCTTCAATGTTAGTTGCTGATGAATCTGGCTTGTGGACAATATAGCCCACATCATCAGTATCCAGCCATTCTTTGAAAATATCCGTATTGGGCTTATGGCCAATGGCAACAAAAAAGCCAGTTACCGCTATTTCTGTTTCTTCATTAGTTTTATTATTAAGCAATCGAACACCTTCTACACCATCTTCTCCTAAAACCTCCTGGGTTTCATGGTTAAACAAAACCTCTATCTTATCATTTTCCAATACCCTGGCCTGCATAATCTTAGAGGCCCTAAAATGATCTTTTCTTACTATTACAGATACCTTGCTGCACAATTTTGAAAGGTAAGTGGCTTCTTCACAAGCTGAGTCTCCACCACCTACCAAGGCAACGTCTTGTCCTTTATAGAAAAAACCATCACAAACTGCACAAGCAGAAACACCTCCGCCTGAATCTCGTAACCTCATCTCAGACTCCAGGCCCAGCCAATTAGCAGAGGCACCGGTAGATATTATAACAGCATCTGCAGTCATTGTTATCTTATTGTCAACTACCACTTTATGAGGAAGCGATGAAAAATCCACCGATGTTACAAAACCAAACCTTACGTCTGTATTAAATCGTTCAGCTTGCTGTTTAAATTCTTCCATCATCTCAGGCCCTTTGATCCCTTGTGGGTAGCCAGGATAATTTTCCACATCTGTTGTGATCATTAATTGTCCGCCCGGCTCCTCACCTTGATACAGTACCGGTTTCATATCTGCCCTTGCAGCATAGATGGCGGCTGTATAACCCGCTGGTCCTGAACCTATTATAAGGCATTTGTGATGTTCTGCTTCTTCACTCATAAGTATAGATCTATGTGTTTAATTAATTCCATTCAATATTACATAATATTTATTTCACTCCAAATATAGTATCGTAGGTAACCCCGTATCCTGCCCATAATCCCAGGCCACCGCCCTCAATATTTGTGGGAATGGTTGAAGGAGATGCAAAAGGGCTGCCCGCACTATTCACTTCAATTTCATATACCCGCAAATACCTGTAGACATCATAATCAATTGTGCAAAATTTGATGGCAATAGTATCTGTTGTCTTAAAATAATGTGACACTTCTGAAGGATCATTTTCTTCGTGGTTACCGGGAAGGTGCCCTCGGTCAAAACCAAAATCAAAACTTTTTCCATTAAAAAACTCATCTTCAATTGCTGATCCTGCAGGTGGCAGGTATCCCTCGTCCTTTAGATTCCCCTGAAAGTCTGTTCCCAGCCTTTTTGCATACCAGCGATAAGCATTTCCAATAGTGTCAGGATCTTCCAAATGTGCCCATGCAAACCCCAAACTATCATCCTTTGAAACCTCAAACCACACATTGGCAAGTGGGACAAGGTTTGGTACTTTTGTTTTAGAGGTGTAGGTTGCACCTTCAGATTCGATGGTTAAATAGTATGTTTTTCCAGGTATTCCGTAGAGATAGTTTCCTGATATTAGATCAGCTATCGGAACGGTATAGAAACAATAGTTGAATGAGGCAAGGCCTTCTATGCCAATACCTAAGAATCCGGCGACCAATAGCTGCAGACTATCAGGGAGGAAGGTGAGGTCTGGAATACAGAGCTCCTCCAAAGGATAATCAATGTTATCTACCCTTATTGTTATTACAGCATCATGTACCTGCAAGTTTTCCATATCTGCAATGGAGGTCACATCAAAATAGCCGCTGCTTCTAGACAACAAGATAAATGGAGGTGTTTTAGATACACCATCTCCCTCAATCCTGCCCTCAACGACAAGAAGAACTTCAGATTCTGGTAATTCAACAACAATCTCTTTTTCACAACCATAAATTAACCCTAGGAAAACCAGGGATAAAAAGAAGTGCTTAAAGGAGCCTTTATAAATGTTTATTGATTTTGTGAATGTCATTTATCTATGATTAATCAAAAGCTGAAATTCCAGGTTATTGATGGCATTATCGGAAACAAGGAAACCTGGTAGGCTTTTGTTTCTATTGTGCTTGCATCTAGATCAATCTCCGTGTCAAAATAGATAAAATAGGGATTGGCCCTGCTATATACATTATATATAGAAAAGTTCCACGTTGATTCATACCGTTTCCTTTCCTTTCCTTTAACAGTAACAGACAGATCCATACGATGATAGGGGGCCATCCTAAATGAATTCCTCTCACCATACAAGCTTACTACATTGCCTTCAAACATATATCTTGATATTGGCAAGGTATTGGCGTCACCTGTAGCATAGATAAAGTTACCACCAAAAACCCAATCCTTTGACCTAATCCAATTTCTGACTCTTCTGGTAATTCTATTTCCGAAATTCAGGCTGTCAGAAATTTCTTTTGGCTCTTCCTTATCAAGATTGTATGTTGCAACCAGGGCAATATCATGTCTTCTGTCATATCTGGCAGGGAAAGGATTGCCATTATTGATGGCATCAAATTGCCTGGTTGTTTTTGAAATAGTATATCCAAGCCAACCTGTATAGGAACCGGTTCTTTTTTTAAGAAAGAATTCTGCTCCATAAGAATCTCCCTGGCCAGTTTCAAAATGATTGTCCGGGTTGTCCTGCACATTGTCTGATGGAATAAAGCCATCCTCATATTCGATGAGGTTATCCATGGT
>DTSC01000240.1:0-9792 GCA_012965625.1 Flavobacteriales bacterium
TAGGATATTTTTACAACTCACCTGTGAATGAAGATGCACATTCAAAAATATCTCCTGCTGAATTCTCAGTAAATCATCTGCTTTCCATTGAAAAAGAAATTAAAGATCAATTAAATAAAGTTCCGGAGGAAAACAAAACCCATTTGAGGTATGAAGAATTCTGTGCTAATTCTGAGGAAATTACAGAACAGTTTATGGAAAAGGTCTTGGGAATAGAAAGCAATGATGTTAATTTTAACGATAAGGGGATTAAGTTAACGGCTTCCAATAGGTTAAAAGTTTCTGTTGAAGAAGCGAATGAAATTAAAACAGCTATTGAAAAGCTAATAGTGCATGAAAGGATATAAAGAATTTAAAATTAGATTTGGGTCTTTAGGTCTCATTCGCCTGCTGTTTTATCCGTTGACTGGACTAATTACAACTCCATTCAGATTGATACAAACCATATGGAATTGTAAAAACCTATTATTTGGTAAATGGTCACAATACCCTCATTTCAATGCCAATGCTGGCTTTACATCACTTTTCTACTGGACAAGAGCATTGAATCTATGGCGTTACGGAAGATCAGGAACGAGTCCTTATTTAGGTCTGGGCAACTATAACTTAGCAAGGTGTTTTCACTACTCTTTGGCATCCTTATTCAGCTTTTGGAAAGGTGGAGCGGCATTTTTGCTTATTTGCAGCTTTGGTTGGCTTTTTTCCTTCTTTATCTGGTCGTCAAATGTAAATTATCTATGGATTGGTATAGTGCAGCTGACTTGTTTAATAAGCACCTTGTTTTATATGACAACATTTAAATCCCAAAACTACAACATGATGGGATGGGTGTTTTTCCCAATGGTCATTTTTGGTATTACTACCAACAATTTCCTCATTGCGGGAGCTGCTGTTTTCTTAGCCAGTTTTGGCAGCTTTACAGTTGTATTTATCTGCGGACTTCTATTGTTAGCTATTAGCATACTATCTCTTTCCATAGAGCCATTGTTTGCAATTCTACCAGCTGGCTTTAAATTGCTCACTCACTTTTATCCATTTGTTAAATCAAAAGGTTCTGGAAAGATAATTAGTAACCTTCTAAAGGCAATTGGATTATCAAGAAAAGATGCGAAATACAAACGAACCACAAAAGGTAAAACACTCGGAATACCAGAGCTATATTACCTACTGCTTACAGTACAATATGTATTGTTTTATTATTGGCTCAAAGAAGAAATTCCTGTATTAATAATTGTTGGTATTGGAATATACTTACTCAACAGCATGGTCATGCGATTTGCAGATAGAGAGTCCTGTTATCTAATGCTTATGACGTTATGCATTACCTATGCCATATCAGCTGATAACCACTGGGTATTACCATCACTTTGGTTGGTTCTTTCTCCCCTACCCCTTTTAATAGGTTTTGAATACGACAAAAGAATATTGGATGTTGTTCCAGCTTATCAACCTTTTTCCATTCAACAACATCTTCTGAAAATGGAATCATTCTTATCAACTGTTAATAAGAACGAAAGAGTTTTAATGGCTTTTGCTGATCCCAAAAATGTCTATGAGGACATCTATAGCGGATACAGGCAACTGGTAGAGCTTCCCAGCTATGTTGCAAATTCAAAAAACGTTCACTTTATGCCGGAATGGTGGGGTATTTTTGAATTGAATTATGAAAATGCACCCAATATTTGGGGTAGAGAGGTAAATGAAGTTGTTACCAATATGAAATACTGGAAAGCACAATACGTTATTATTTATCAGAATAAAGAAAAAGAACTTGATGCAAAATGGGAATCTGCTGGCTTTAAACAAGTTGCATATTTTGATTGGACTGAATTTTCTGCAGGTTTTGTGCATCACAAAAGAATAGATCTGAATAACTTGGGATGGTGGTTACTATCCTACAATAAAATACCACAGTCAACTGTATAAAATATAAATGGGAGTTGTTGTAAGACAGGGCATAAAAGGTTCAATTGTATCTTATGGAGGAACACTTCTGGGGTACCTTAATATTATTATTTTATTTCCTTTAATATTATCTACAGAACAAATTGGCTTGTACAAAGTACTTATTGATGCAGCTGGGTTTTTTATCATTTTCGCACAGCTTGGAATGAGCAATATTAGTATCAAGTTTTTTCCGTATTTTCAAAACAAAGAAAAACAACACAATGGATTTTTATTTGTCACTATCATAGTTCCATTTATTGGATTCATTTTATTTTCTTTATTGATGTGGGGTTTTAAAGATGAACTCCTTCTTAGATTCAGTGAAAAATCACCACTGCTTTTAGAGTACGATCACTTCCTTATTCCACTCTCTTTTACAATGCTCTTTTTGGTGATACTAGCAACCTATTCAAGATCATTACTTCGAATTGTTGTCCCCAAATTCTTAAGAGAAATCCTTATTCGTCTGATCATAACCATTGGTGCTATTCTGTATTATTTTGAAATCATTGATTTTTCCGAGTTCATTGCATGCATGGTTGGAGGTTATGGACTTGCCTTAATTTCAATAATCGGATACCTAAAATCTCTGAAGCAATGGTTTGTTCGTCCTCAACTTTCTTTCATTGACAAAAAATTGGGCAAGAAAATGGGATTGTTTGGGCTTTTTATGTTACTGGGTACAGGCGGTGGCGTTATTGTTGGAAAGATAGATACGTTAATGCTCAGTTCATTAGAAGGCTTAAATCAAACAGGTATCTACAGCATCGCTTTTTATATTGCAGCGGTTATGGAACTTCCCAGAAGGGTATTGGCAGAAATAGCTACACCACTTATTTCAAGTGCATTTAAAAATGAGAATAAAGCAAAAGTACTTGAGGTGTATCAAAAAACATCTCTCAATATGTTACTGATTGGCGGATTGTGCTTTATAGGAATTTGGGCAAACATCGATTCAATTTTTCAATTGATTCCCAATTCAAAAGCTTTTGAAGCTGGAAAAATTGTAGTTTTCATCATAGGAATTGCCAAGTTATTTGACATGTCTATGGGACTTAATGCAGAGATCATTACGAATTCAAACTATTATAAATGGAATATCTTCTTAATGCCCTTTTTGGCCGTAGTAGCAATAGGAACCAATTTACTATTCATCCCTCTCTACGGAATAACTGGAGCTGCAATAGCTACATTTATCTCAATTATTTCTTATAATATCATCAGATATGTTCTTGTATTGATAAAATTAAATATTCAACCTTTTACTACCAATACCCTTAAAGCCATTATTGCGATTCTAACAGGATGGGGAATTCATTTACTGATCCCTTCTTTTGAATTTTTTATTCTTGACATTATCGTGCGTTCAATTACAATAACAGCTGCATTTGGAGCAGTTGTATTATATTTGAAACCTTCTGAAACAATTGATGAAATACTCGATGCATTCCTTAAGAAAATTGGCATCCGAAAATCATAATAAAATTAAAGCTCAGGAATCATGATAGTTATTGCAGATTATGGGATGGGAAACCTTCATTCAGTTCTAAAGGCATTTAGAAGATTGAGAGTCGATGCAGTAATCTCTAATAATCCAGAGGAAATTATCAATGCAGACAAACTGATCTTGCCTGGTGTTGGGAACTTTAAAAGAGGTATGAAAAACCTTAAAGAGATGAACCTTATTGATCCATTAAATACCGCTGTTCTAGAGAAAAATACTCCTATATTAGGAATCTGTCTGGGAATGCAGTTAATGACAAAATACAGCGAAGAAGGCAATACTGAAGGATTGGGCTGGATAGATGCTGAAACCATTCGATTTGATTTTTCACAATACGATAATTCCTTTTTACATATTCCACATATTGGATGGAACAATGCTGCTAGTGATTCTGAAAACCTTTTGTTCAAAAATTTAGATCATGAGACAACATTTTACTTTATCCATTCGTATTATGTGAATTGCAAACAAGAAGATACTATTGCTGCTGTCACCAAATACGGTAACACCTTCGTTTCAGCTATTTCAAAAAACAATATATTTGCAACACAGTTTCATCCGGAAAAGAGCCATGATTCCGGATTGAATTTGTTGAAGAATTTCATAGATAGAACCTAGATGTTCAGACCAAGAGTAATTCCTTGCCTTCTTCTTAAAGACAAAGGCCTAGTTAAAACCATAAAATTCAAGGATCCCACCTATGTAGGAGATCCAATGAATGCTGTTAAAATATTTAACGATGCCAAAGCAGATGAATTGGTTTTTCTGGACATTACTGCCACCAATGAGGGACGAACTCCTGATATAGATATAATTAAGAATATTGGTGAAGAAGCATTTATGCCCTTTGCTGTTGGTGGTGGAATTAATAAAATCGAACAGGTTCAAGCGCTGATCAATGCAGGTGCAGAAAAAGTGGTCATCAATACTGCTGCCGTTGAAAACCCTGCTTTTCTATCTGAAATTGCTGAAATTTTTGGCAGACAATCTGTCGTGGTATCTCTTGACGTTAAGAAAAATAACGGCGCCTATACAATAGTAACCAATAGCGGGAAAAAAGAGCACAACCTAGATCTAATCGACACTGTTAAATTAATGGAAAGTTCTGGTGCTGGAGAAATCATCATCAACTCAATAGACAAGGATGGAACACAGGAAGGATATGATTTAGAATTGATTAAAATGGTTAGTCAAGAAGTTCAGATACCAGTAATTGCCATTGGTGGTGCAGGAAGTTATGAGGATCTAACTGAGGCGGTAATAGATGGTACTGCTTCTGCTGTTGCAGCTGGTAGTTTGTTCGTATTTATTGGAAGGAAAAGAGCTGTTCTTATTAATTACCCAGATAGCGACGAACTACAAGAAATGTTCACCGACCTAGTATGACAACAAAAACCCAAATATGTACTAGGTGTGTTATGGACTCAACCGACCCGCAAATTAGGTTTGAGAGCAAAGGCATATGCAATCATTGCCAAGAATACGAGGATATAGTAAATCTTGATAAAGAAACATTCTTAAAGAAAGAGAATCAGCTCAATTCAATTGTAGAAGAGATCAAAATTTCTGGAATAGAAAATGAATACGATTGCATCATTGGCATCAGTGGTGGTGTAGACAGTACCTTTCTAGCGTATCTTGTTAAGGAGAAATTTGGATTAAGACCCTTTGCTGTACATTTAGACAACGGGTGGAACTCAAAGCTGGCGGTTAAAAACATTCAAAACATACTTCGCAAGTTAGATATTGATCTTCATACACATGTAATTGATTGGGAAGAGTTCAAAAATATGCAGATAGCTTACTTTAAAGCTTCTGTTATAGATATCGAAGCCATTACAGATCATTCCATCAATGCAATATTATATGAGGTAGCGAACGATAACAATGTAAAATACATATTAAAGGGCTTCAACAATGCTACAGAGAAGATCATGCCCAAAAGCTGGACCTTTAATAAAAATGACATTGAGAACATTCAGGACATTGTATCAAAACACAGCAACATTGAAATAAATACATTTCCATTACTGGGACGCAAAAAGCTGAATTACTACACAAAAGAAAAGGGCATACAAACCATTTTACCTTACAACTATATGGAGTTCAATAAGGATAAAGCAAAAGAGCTTATTGTTGAAAAACTGGGATGGGTAGATTACGGAGGAAAGCATTACGAGTCCATTTTCACCAGGTTTTATCAGGGCTACATCCTTCCAAGAAAATTTGGAATAGACAAACGAAAAGCCCATTTTTCCAATCTAATATGCGGGGGATTACTAAGTAGAGACGAAGCCATAGATGAACTAAAAAAGCCGCCATATGAAGAAGATCTGGTTCAAGAAGATTATAAGTATGTTGTTAAAAAGCTTGGATTTAGCAAAGAAGAATTTGAACAAATATTAGATCTGCCCATTAAATCTCACTTCAAATACAAAACAGATATAAACTCCAAGATTTACAAAAAACTCATATCTCCTACCAATCCACTGGTTCGATTTATAAAAAAAATAAAATAAGCCTTTGATTTTTAATCATCTCAATAAAGAAAATAACAAAAAGGTAAACCTATTTATAATAGGAGTTAACAAAGCTGGAACAAGCTGGTTGCACTTCTTACTTGAAAAGCACCCTGATATTTACATGTCCAAGCTAAAAGAGCATTATTATTTTGGCAGAGAGTATCCTAATCAGCTAGAAAAATACCACAGCTACTTCCCTTTTGAAAAACCTTATACCTATTTTGGTGAATCCACACATCTTTATAACCAAAGTAAAGAAGCAGCTGAGCAGATAAAAAAATATTGTCCTGAAGCAAAACTATTTGCAATCGTAAGAGATCCAATTGAACGATTAATATCTCAATTTTATTTTCAAAAACAAACGGGAGTTATTTCTGAAAAAACAACTTTGGAAGAAATATTGTTCGACCCTACTACCCCACTTATTATAGAAAGTCATTACGAAAGGTCAATGCCAATGTATCGAGAACTATTTGATGAAAATCAATTCAAGATTCTCAGCCTGGAAGAATGTAATAAAGATCACGATACTAGCTGGCAAAGCATACAGGAGTTCCTTAAATTAGATACTATTCCATTACCACCTGCACCTGATTCAAAAGAAAATGCTACAGGAGGCAAGTTATTCAGGTCATTATATAGAGCAACCATCAAGCCCATCAAAACAAATTTTCCAAACCTTTATGGCAAATTGATGCAAAATGAATTTGTACACTGGACAAAAAACCAGCTATTGAATATATTAGGGACAGCAAAAAAAGACACTCTATCAACTGAGCTAATAGAAAAATTAAAGAAAGAGTTTGCACCAACTTATGCATATCTAGCTGAATTAGGTTATGGGAAAGCATACAATAGAAACGATTAATTATACGTTATTAAAGGCTTCTTATATTTTATTACTTTTATAAATTAATTTTTCAAAATGCTGGGAATAAAAAAAGCAATGATATTGGCACCTCATCCTGATGATGGAGAATTCTCATCTGGAGGAACCATTAAAAAGCTAACAGATGCAGGAATAGAGGTGTTTTATGTGGCCTTTTCGCCTTGTGAAAAATCGGTTCCTGAAGGTTTTCCAAAAAATATTTTGTATAAAGAACTCAATAAAGCAGTTGTTCATTTGGGCATTGACTTAAAAAATATAGTAACCTATGATTTTCCTGTAAGAGACTTTGACAAACACAGACAAGATATTTTGGAAAACATGGTATCCTTGAAAAAAACCATTGATCCAGATCTTGTTTTTCTTCCTAACTCGCACGACAATCACCAGGACCATGAAGTAATACATTATGAAGGAGCAAGAGCCTTTAAACACTCATGTATATTGGGATACGAATTACCGTGGAACAATTTCAGCTCTTTCAACAATTACTTTGTAAAATTGAAAAAAACACATTTGGAAGCAAAGCATGCAGCTCTTCAGGAATACAGCTCCCAAAAATTAAGGAAATACAATACATTGGAATTTTTCACCGGCTTAGCCAAAGTTAGGGGCACTCAGGTAAATTGTGATTATGCAGAAGCATTTGAAGTAATTCGTTGGATTGATTAATCCTGATTGGATACTTTTTTTACCTCCTTTTTTTGCTCAGGGTCTAAACTTCCCAATACAGCATCTTGAATGGCCCAATTTGAATCATAGTCTATTGTGTCATACAACTCTTGTTCAGGATCAAAAATCACAAAAGATGTTCTATTGGAATCCAGCCCTATCATAATATTTTTATTTTGAATTGTATTTTGTACCCATTCCATATCTTTCAAAAAATCTGGCTTTCCTTCTAAATTTGAAAAAGAATACCTTTTTTCTTGATCCTTCGAAAACACTACTACCTCGCCAGTACCAGTGCTGGTAACCATTTTTACATCTCCATAATTTTTAGCTCCATGGGGTTTTTTTAATCCACCGATCAGTTTCTTTACATTTCCATTTGATTGATCTACGCTATAAACAGCCCCTTCATGAAAAAATGTTGCCAAAAGACACCCTTCATTAGAAGCATCGTATACAACTGAATTAATAAATGCTGCCCGCTTTGCAGTTGGAAGTACTTCAGACACGGGATCTTTTATTTCAATAAATGGAATGTTTTCTTCAAGATGTCTTTTGGCAATTACAGGATCTCTTGTAAGATATATATCCTTACCTGTTTCTGGATCCACTCCTTTATCAAATCCATTTTCCCAAGCAAACCACTCAAAACATTTTTCCTTGGCTACAAGATCAAATTCAAAAAGAGCATCAAATCCCGAGGAAGAAACCAACAATCGAGAGGAATTAAAAGGAGAAAAATCAACTGTATGTATATAGCTGAACCATTCATAATCCAAGGTATCAATAGTACCTTTATTTAAAACATATACCCTGTTTTCAGATGAAAAAGCAAATACGCCATCAGCTAAAGCAATTCCTCTGGGCTCTTTGAACATGCCCAAAACAGTACTGTTTTTGATTTTTCCGTTTTCTAATGTCAGTTCTACTAAACCTCCATCAGCGACCTTACGTCTCTCTACACTACCAGTTCTTCCAGACACATTTTTCACAGACTCCAAATACCTTTTTCTAATAGACTGAAGATCAAAATTCTTAACGGTAAGTAGTAGGTCAAGCTTACCATAAAACTCCGAATTACGTTCAAACTTGCTAATATCTATTGAATTATTCATCACCAATAGCCGAATTTAATACGTTACTTAGTTTTCGCGTAAGTTCCCTGCGAGAAAACTGTTTTAATCCATCTTCTACATGAAAAGTCTTTTCCCCATTTTGTTCTTTCCATAAGAGATATCGTTGGATAAGTAAAGCTTTGATACCATCCTTGTCTGCATAATCCAACATGGTTCCTCGCTTCCCTTCCTTGATAAGCAACGAAGCATCGCCATCGATTGGTCCAATTGAAAGCATCGGAGTAGCGGATGCCATGTATTCAAACAGCTTACCTGTTATTATCAACCTATTGTTCTCAGCTCGAGGAATAATAAACAACAAAATATTTGATTTTACCATTCTATTTACTGCTTCTTGGTGCGGAACGTAAGGTAAAACCTTTACAATTGATTTTAAGCCATAGGAAACACACATTTCTTCCAACAAATAAGCATCAACATTCCCAGTAAAATTGAGTTTAAAATCCTCTGAAAAAGCAGCATTCTCATTCTTTAGTTCTGAAATTGCTTCGTACAATGCTTCCACATTTTGATTGGGTTTTAAGTTGCCTATATATTCCAATGAAAACGTATCTGTATTTATTTGTTTTTTATCTGGTATGTCAGCTTCATCAAACCCATTGTAAATCACCTCTATTTTACTCGCTCTATCTTCAAACTCCTTTGCTAACCCATTGCTAACCACTGTAATTGCATCACATTCAGAAAGCACAGCATCTTCCAGCTTTTTGTCTTTCTTTTGGGCCTTTTTGGTTCTGGGAAAGAATTTATTGTAAAAAACTGTTGTCCAGGGATCTCTGAAATCAGCAATCCATGGAATACCAAACTCTTTTTTAAGCTCCCTGCCAATTAAGTGAGTGCTCTGTGGTGGTCCTGTTGTCACAATTGCATTGATAGAATACTGATTGATTAACTTCTTTGCCTTTTTAACCGCAAAAGGTCTCCATCCTTTTCTTGCATCGGGAACAAAAAAGTTAGCCCTTATTAGTATTGACAATTTCTGGATAAAACGTTTATCTTCCTTGATACCCATTAAAGAAACAGGGATCCCCTTTCCTTTTTGCCCGCGCAAACTATTGTATACTTGAAAAGGCTCAAAAGTTTTTGTTTTATACTAATAAGGGCTAACTTTTTTGTTCCCGATGC
>DTSC01000240.1:9802-10085 GCA_012965625.1 Flavobacteriales bacterium
TTGCGGTTAAAAAGGCAAAGAGGTTTTTGTTTTATACACCTTGGTACCAGTTGGTATATCTTTTTCCAAAGAATTATCTGTAGAAGAATAGCTTCCGTTTTCAACCGTAAGAACAATTGGTTCCCAGTCAAAATCACGCAAGTACTTACAAAATTTTAAAAACCGTTGAACACCAGGACCTGCAGCAGGGGGCCAGTAGTAAGTAATTACCAATACACGTTTTGTTGCCATTAGAAGAAGTATCTATTCGTTTCCTTCAAAAGAGCTTTCTTTTGAGAACACA
>DTSC01000241.1 GCA_012965625.1 Flavobacteriales bacterium
CAGGTGGTGGTTCTGCTTATGGCATCCTTTTATCCAATAATGGTATCAATGGCATCATTCAAGACTGCCAATTAACCCCAGGAACAGCAGGCGCTGGAGGCGCTGGGGGAGCCGGAGGTGCTGGAGGCACAGGTGGGGCTGGAGGTTCAGGAGGCCCACCAAATTGTTGTGCGAATAGTATTGGTGGTAATGGTGGTAATGGTGGTAATGGTGGTAATGGTGGTAATGGTGGTAACGGAGCTACAGGGCAAAGTGTGGCATTAAGTGAAAATGGAGGGATCTCTGTAACAAATCTTGGAATCACAAATGTACCGGGTAATCCACCAATTATCACAGCAGAAAATTACGGATGCATCAATAGTGTGGTCACTTTTACAGGAAGTGTTCTTGGAAACTGGAATTTTGGTGTAGATGCAACCCCCAATCAAGGATTTGGAATGGGGCCGATTGAAGTAATTTATACTTCTTTGGGCCGAAAAACCATAACCTTTAACGGTTCTACCTTTACTGAATATGTGGATATTTTTAATGCTGGACCTAATCTGCCATCTATAAGTCCTGCTATGGACACTATTACCTTTGGCTGTCCAATTGTATTTAGCTCCAATTTAACAGCAAGCAATTATGAATGGATATTTGGCAGTATCGCAAATCCAGACACGCTAAGTGGGCCAGGGTTTCAAACGACTGATAGTATTTATTTTAATTCATTAGGGCAGCACACCTTTGAACTGTGGACTACAGATAGCTGCTGTGGCAAAGTTAGAGATACTGGAGTAATATACATTGACACTAGCAGTCTCAACATTTCTCTAACAGCACTGTATGATACCATCTGTTTTGGAGATACACAGGTTTTTACAGCAGACGCTGGATTCAACAATTACGAATTTTTTGTCAATGGCATTCTCACACAAAGCTCTAGTCAAAATACTTTTACTACAACATCTTTGCAAACTGGAGATATTGTAAAAGTTATTGGATTCCTTGGATCATGTTACTCCAATCCAAGTTCAGCCTTAACACCAATCGTAATCCCTGTTCCACCAGTAAACATTAGCATCTCTGACCCAGACACTACTATATGCCAAGGTGATTCTGTAATTTTTACAGCCAGTCCAACCTTTTATTCAAATTATGAGTTTTTTGTAGGCACAAACTCTGTTCAATCTGGTTCAAGCAATATTTTTATCACTAATAATCTAAATGATTTAGATAGTATAACCTGTGTATCTTATTTAGGTTGTCCTGGACCTCCAAGTAATACTATTTACTTTCATGTAGATTCATTGCCATATATAACAATATCAAGCTCTGATACTACTTTTTGCACTGGCGATACGATTTCAGTTACAGCATCTCCTTCTGTATATGCAGATTATGAATTCATAGTTAATGGAATATCCTCAGGTTCCGGGTCTAATAATACCGTAAGCACCAACCTGTTTTCAGATGGAGACAGTATCATTGTAATTGCAACCAGCAACTCTGGATGTATTGGTTTGCCTAGCAATGAATTGGTCTTTATTGTCAACCCAATTCCTGCAGTCATGGTTTCTGGATCATTGGATACCGCCTGTTTGGGAGATATAATCACGTTTACAGCAAGTCCAACTGGTTATGACAATTATGAGTTCTTTGACGGATTAACCTCTGTCCAATCTGGCCCTAATAATACTTTTATAATATCAACCCTTAGTGGTGGCACCCATAACATTACGGTTATTAGTACTGACTTGGATTGTCCTTCTCCTATAAGCAATACAGTCATCGCAGAAGTTTTATCAGGGCCTTCTCTTGTTTTATCAAGTAACTTAGATACAATCTGTGATGGAGATTCTGTGGCATACACTGCGTCTCCTACAGGATTTGTAAACTATGAATTCTTCGTTTCAGGAATCTCTGTTCAATCAGGGACCTCCCCAATTTATTCTACTTCCGGTTTAATTGCTGGAGATAGCGTTTATGTAATAGGGACAGACCTGGGATGTCCAGGCCCAGCAAGTAATATTAAACAACCTATTGTAAATCCATTACCAATTACATCCATCACAAGCGCTGATACTATAATCTGTGAAGGAGATACTGTAATTATAATGGCCTCCCAAAAAGGTTTAGCAAACTATTCTTATTTTTTGAATGGCCTGCTGGTACAATCTTTACCAGATAGCACTTTTACCAGCTCGTCCTTTGCAGATGGAGATTCAATTTCATTAATAGGCATTAGTGCTGCAGGATGCCCTGGACCAATAAGTAATATCCTGACATTTACAGTCAACCCCATACCTTCTGTCTCTTTAATCAGCGACAATGATACTATATGTTATGGAGCAACAAATATTTTTTCTGGATTGCCTGCAGGATATGACAATTATGACTTCTATGATAATGGTGTTCTAATGCAGTCAGGTCCTTTAAATACATATATCCCCACACCCGACAGCAACAACCTTATTACTGTTATTGCTACAGATTTGAATTGCCCATCACCCCTAAGTGAAGACACCTTTGTTACAGTGATATATGGCCCCGATGTAAATCTGCTAAGCTCAGATGCTGATTCAACTATATGTGACGGTGATTCAATTACTTTTACAGCAAGTCCAACTGGCTATAATAATTATGAGTTCTTTATTAATTTGTCTTCTGTTCAGTCTGGGACAAGCAATACATTCGCTACAAATTTGATTTCAAATGGAGATAGTATTTATGTAATAGCTTCTTTAATGGGATGCCCTGGAACTGTTAGTAATGTCGTTCCCTTTGTAGTGAATCCCATTCCGCAGGCTTCTATAACAAATTTGAATGGAACCATTTGCTTTGGAGACAGCAATACCTTTCATGCTAACCCGGGAGGATTTGATAACTATAATTTCTTAGTCAATGGTATAGTCCAGCAAATTGGAGCAGATACAATATTCACTTTTGCGCCAATGAATGACGGAGACTCAATATCAGTTGTGGCTACAGACTTAGGATGTGTTGGTATATTAAGTAATATTTCAATTGCCAGTGTAAATCCGCTACCTACAACTTCATTTGACTATGATACAGTCTGCGTTGGCGAGTATATGACTTTCACTGATCTTTCATTCCCCAATATAGTTAGCAGGATATGGATATTCGGAGATGGAGATACCAGTTATGGAAACTTTGATATGCATACATATCAGGTTACAGGCACTTATAATGCAACTTTAATAGTGACCGACAACAACGGCTGTTCTAATAGCGCTACGAATGTAGTATTGATAAATCCTTTACCTATTGTTGATTTTATTGGAAATCCGCAAAACACAACAATATTAAATCCACTTATTGAATTTACTGATCAGTCTGATGCGCCTAGCCCTTACTCAATAATTTCATGGAATTGGGACTTCAACGATTTGGATTCTAGCCAAGAGACAAACCCAACACATAAATATGCAGATACTGGAACCTATTTAGTGAGCCTGGAAATAATAAATGAATTTGGATGTATTGAAAATGCTACCCTTACCATCGTAATTGAACCAGAAATCATGATCCACATACCCAATAGCTTCACTCCAAACAATGATGGTATAAACGACTTTTTTATTCCTAAGGGAATTGGAATTGACTATGATTTCGAAATGTATATTTTCAATAGATGGGGAGACTTAATTTTTGAAACCTATAGCATTGATCAGCCGTGGCTTGGCATTGCCAACAAAGGACAAGAAGAGGCACAACAGGATATCTATTTATGGGTTGTTTATATTCGTGACCATATTGGAAGGAAACATGAATATGTTGGCCATGTTTCGTTGATTAGATAATAATTAATTCTTCATAATTCAATATTTTCAGCTTCACATTCATATAATTGCAATTACGCTATTATGTAATTGTAGTTTATTAGCATAGGAATTTGTACTATTTTTGCAGCAGGGTTGGGCCAATTATTTTTATCTGAAATTCTTGGCAACCAAGTTAAGGCCTTTAGCGTCATTAAAAAAAGAATACTTGTACTTGAGACTATTTAGATTAGCTGCTTTTTTATTCTTATACACATTTCCACTTCTTTCTTTTGGTCAAGAATGTGGGGTTATTTATGTTACTACAACAGGCGCCTCTTCAGGAGCAGCGGGAACAAAGGCTAATCCAGCCAGTCTGTTATATGGTTTATCACTGGTATCAGCAACGGATACAATAGTGTGGTTGGCCAATGGCACCTATAATATTTCTAATACGCTAAATATTCCAAATGGCGCTACTATTGAAGGGACATTTGATCCAATAAGTTGGGAGAAAACAAACACCAATAGCTCTATTATTGCGAGGGATGCTTCCAATCCGGATATGGTTAATTTGGCAATAATTGCACTTCAAGGTGTAGGAATATCAAACTTCAGATTACAAGATCTTATCATTACAGTAGCAAATGCACCAAGCAGTCAAATTACACTTTATGGAATTCACCTGACAAGTTGTTCCAGTTACAACATAACGAGATGTCAGGTTTCAACAGGGACAGGTGGAAATGGAATTGATGGCTCTCTTGGAGCAAATGGTTTAGCAGGTGCTGATGGAATTATAGGGATTATGGGAGATGACGATGTGATTATTTCTATTTGCGGTGGGAATGGCGGTACTGGTGGTGGTCCTGGTGGTGGTCCAATAGGGGCAGGTGGCTGTACCTCAGGAAATGCTGGAAGTCCAGGCGGCACGCCAACAAGCCAGTGTGCTGGCGGTGGCGGTGGAGGCGGCGGCGGAGGTGGTCAAGGCAATAATGATGGCGGTAATGGTGGAACAGGTGGTGGTTGGACTGGATCAAATACGAACGTAGGAGCTGGTGGAAACTCATCTGGATGGTGTAACAACACCAATGATTGCAATGATCAAACAAGTGGTTCTGATGGAGGTAATGGTGCAAATGGAACAATGGGAGCGACTGGAACTATAGGTTCTCCTGGCACCAATGCGGTTGGATATTTTATTCCTGGATTTGCTGGTGGCAATGGGAGTTGCGGCATAGGTGGAGAAGGTGGGGCTGGTGGTGGTGCTGGGGCTGGTGAAGGAAACATTTTCTGCAATAATGGAACAGGATCAACCGGCGGTGGTGGCGGTGGTGGTGGTGAAGGAGGTTCAGGAGGAACTGGCGGAATTGGTGGTGGTGGTTCATTTTGTATTTACCTGTTTAGCAATGGTGCTGGTGGACGTATTCAAGATTGTAGCCTGAATCAGGGAGCAGGTGGCCTTGGTGGTATTGGTGCTGCTGGTGGTGGTGGTGGTACTGGCGGTGTTGGTGGCGCTGGGATTCCTTGGTTCAACTCAGATCTTGGATGTTCAGGTGCTGGTGGTAATGGGGGTGATGGTGGACAAGGAGGCCTGGGTGGAGATGGTGCCAGTGGTGCCAGTTTGCAGATTTATGAACACCCTGGTGGTGTCTTGGTTTCACAATTAGGTATCAGTCAGGTCCCAGGAAATCCACCTGTAATAGCTGTCATTAATCCAGGCTGCGCATATTCCGAGGTTATCTTTTCAGCTACAACATCTGGAACATGGAACTTTGGAGCCAATGCTAATCCATCTACAGCATCTGGTACTGGACCATTCTCTGTTACGTACTCAACGCTTGGCAGAAAAACAATAGTATTCTCAGGTACAATATTCACTGACTATGTCCATATATTCAACACTGGAATTTCTGGCACATTTATAAGCCCCCAAGATACGAGTGTTATTTTGGGATGTCCAAACAGCTTCTCTTCAACACTTTCAGGATCTTATTATGAATGGTGGTTTAGTGGAGGCACCAACACTGATACTTTGGCTGATTCTACCTTGCAGTCCATTGATAGCATTTTCTTCAATACGCCTGGTGTTTATTCCTTGATTCTCAAAGTGACAACTGGAGATTCCTGCTGTGGTGTAGCCTTTGACACCACAACTATTACGGTTGATACCAGCTCATTTTCCCTGTCAATGACCAGCTCTGAAGATACAATTTGTGAAGGAGACACCATGACGTTTATAGCCAGCGGAGCATATACCATCTATGAATTTTTTATTAATGATTCATCTGTTCAAAATTCTGCTTCGAACAGCTATGTTACTTCTACCCTTAATCCGGGCGACTCAATAGTGGTTATAGCGTTTGCTGGAACATGCTATACCAATCCAAGCGATACACTTTACCCGATAGTGGTTCCAGTTCCAACTGCAAATATTGTAAGTTCAGATACAGATAACGTTATCTGTAATGGGGAGTCAGTTACATTTACTGCATTTCCATCTGGATATGCGTTTTATGACTTTCAAATAAATTCTATATCAGTTCAGTCAGGAATCAATAATGTATTTACAACAAATAACCTGAACGACGGAGATTCTGTATCAGTTCTGGTTCCAAATCTGGGATGTGCTGGGCCCCTTTCAAATACTATTGTAATGACAGTGGAAACTGCACCTGTGGTTACCATGTTCAGCTCTGACCCTGATACAAGTATTTGTGAAGGAGACACAATTACTTTTAATGTGACTCCAACAGGATATCCTATATATGCATTCTATCTGAATTCAGTTTTTGTACAATCTGGTTCAAGTGAAACGTTTATTGTTTCAGGAGTAAATAATGGTGATGTAGTTTATGCCGCAGCGGCCAGCACTAACGGATGTATTGGCCTCACTGATTCTATGGTTATTACAGTGAATCCAATCCCAATAGTATCTATTTCCAATTCTGCTGATACCATCTGCCTTAACGATCCAATATCATTTGTAGCTACCCCCTCAGGTTACGATAACTATGAGTTTTTCGTTAATGGCTCTTCTGCACAATCAAATAACAATAACACTTATACGTCAAGTGGGATTATGAATGGTGATCTTGTTTCAGTAATAGCTACGAATGCTGATTGCCCATCTTTAGCAGACACGTCAACACCTATTACTGTAATTTCAGGGCCATCTATAACTTTATCAAGTTCGGCTGATACAATATGTCCTGGTAACACACTAACCTTTACTGCATTGCCTTCAGGTTATTCAAATTATGAATTTTATATTGGAGGCATATCTGTCCAATCAGGCACAGCTAATACGTTTATAACATCTGCAATAAATTCAAATGATACAGTAACGGTTTTTGCAACTGACTTTGTATGTGCAGGGCCACAAAGTAATGCCATTATTATTATCGTTGACATTCCAATTGCAACAATTGCAGCAAATGACACCATTTGTTCTGGGGATATAGTCACAGTTACTGCTTCCCCTACTGGGTATTCCAACTACAACTTTAGTCTCAATGGAACATCAATTCAATCAGGAACCTCAAACATTTTTACAAGTAATTCCATAATAAATGGCGATAAAATTGAAGTGACTCCAACTAGCAATATTGGATGTGTTGGCCCTGCAAGTAATATTATTGATTTTGTGGTCAACCCAATTCCAGTTGTCAGCCTTTCAAGCGCACCTGCTAGTATATGTTTAGGAGACATATTATCCTTTACAGCCTCACCTGCAGGTTATGACCAATACATCTTTGATGTAAATAAAACCATCGTGCAAATCGACAGCAGTAATACGTATTCAACAACGGGAATACTCGATGGAGATTCCGTAAGTGTTGTTGCAATAGATCTTGGATGTGTTTCATTGGAAGCACAAATAGGACCCATAACTGTGATCTCAGGGCCAACAGGCATTCTGTCCAGCTCTGATCTTGACGACACCATTTGTAACGGTGATAGCATAATCTTTTCTGTAAACCCATCAGGTTTTGCTAATTATTCATTTTTTCTAAATAGCAGCTCAGTACAATCTGATACGTTAACAACATATACAACGGGTTCGCTATCTGATGGAGATGTGGTAACCATTGTTATATCTGATTCTGCTTGCCCTGGTCCTTTGAGCAATTCCATTACAACGACAGTTAATCCAATTCCAATGGCCAGTATTATCAGTACTAATGATTCGATTTGTGATATGGAGGAAATTACTTTCTCAGCTTTACCAACAGGATACAATGATTATGAATTCTTTGTCAATGGGTATTCTGTGCAATCAGGTGCGATGAATCAGTAATCCCTGCAGATCTTGGATGTACAGGAACTATTACAGATAGTATTTCAGTTACTGTTTATCAGCTACCCTACACGAGTTACTCGGCAGATACAGTTTGTTTGGGAGACATTACTAGTTTCACAATTGATTCTGCGAGTATCAATATATCAATCTGGACCTGGAATTATGGAGATGGAAATAGCAGTATCGGTTTGGCTGGTATTAACGAATATATGGATACTGGAATTTATAATGTTGTCTTAACTGCCACCAATATCAATGGATGTACTGATAGCAGCTCTAATATTGCGATTGTAAATCCATTGCCTTTGTCTGACTTCTCGCCTTCCACTACAATTACTTCAATTCTTAATCCTATAATTGATTTTAGTGATCTGTCTTTACCTCCTTCACCTGCATCAATCCTTGCATGGTATTGGAATTTTGGTGATGGAACATCAGATAGCATACAGCATCCAACACATACATACTTAGATACGGGCAAATACCAGGTACAACTTTCGATAATAAATCAATATGGATGTTCTGACCAAACAATGCAAATTATCTACATCGAACCTGAGTTTATCCTATATGCACCAAACTCATTTACTCCTAACAATGACGACATAAATGAAACTTTTATTCCTTCTGGTATTGGAATTGAAAATAATTTTGAGATGTTCATCTTCGATCGATGGGGGGATCTGGTTTTTGAATCTTCCGATATTAATAATCCTTGGAGAGGGTTTGCCAATAATGGAAATAAAGAAGCTCAGGAAGATGTATATGTTTGGATGGTATTTGCAACAGACCATTCAAGTAAAAAACATAAGTTCCTGGGACATGTAACACTGATTAGATAAAGGCCTTTATAATCCCAGGATGAAAAAAATCTTATGTCGATATTTTTTCTTTATCTCATCCTTTGTCTTCTTTATTTCTTCCAATAATGTTTATAGCTCTCACTCAATGGGAGTTGACTTTTATTATACCTGTATGGGTGGCAATACCTATGAGTTCACACTTGCGTTTTATAGAGATTGTGCTGGTGTCTCCGCCCCTGGTAGTATTAACATCTTCATTTCTTCCTCATGTGCATCAAATACGTCAATAAGTTTGGCTCAGCAAGGCCCCCCAGTTGAGCTTACCAATTTTTGTATTGGAAATCCAAATAGCACCTGTAATGGGGGGTCAGATCCCGGAGTTGAACAATATATCTATAGTGCTACTTATACTTTACCAGCTAATTGTCCAGACTGGACTTTTAGTTTTACAGAATGTTGCAGGAATGCACTAATTACTAATTTACAAAACCCTGATAATGAGGATATGTACATTGAAGCAACTCTAAATAATGTAACTGGGGCATGCAATAGCTCACCTCAATTTACAGAATTGCCCGTACCTTTTTTATGTGATGGACAAGCCTTTTGCTATAACCATGGTGCAACAGATGCAGATGGTGATTCAATAGTTTACAGTCTTACAAATCCTCTTACTGGAGGTGGTTCAAACATTTCTCATACAAGTGGTTATAGCTCACCCTATCCAATTATTACCAATTCAGGATCTGTAAATTTTGATCCAAATACAGGACAAATGTGTTTTACACCCAATGGAGTGCAGGTTTGTGTGGTAACAATATTGGTAGAAGAATACAGAAACGGAGTATTAATTGGAACTACAATGCGTGATTTGCAAGTAATTGTAATGGATTGCACCAACGATCCGCCTCCAGTTCTTGTGTCAGTACCCTGTGGGGCCTCATATATTACTCTGGATATTTTAGATCCCATCTTATGTAGCTCTATTGCCAGCGATGGGTCTGATTTTATATTGACAGGCCCAGGTGGACCTTTTACTATAACGAGTGCAGTTGGTCAGAATTGCGGAACTTCTACCTCACAAATTTTTATATATGTATCGCCAAATATTATTATGAACTCAAACTATACGCTCACAATAACGATTGGTTCTGATGGTAATACGTTAATAAACCCTTGTGGCCAAGAAATACCTGATCCAACAACGTTGTCATTTG
>DTSC01000242.1 GCA_012965625.1 Flavobacteriales bacterium
TTTCATCTTCAAGCTCTTTCATCCGCTTCATGAACGACGCATCCATGCCACCAAACTTAGATCGCCATTGATAAAAAGTCGCATTACTCATGCCGTGTTCACAACATAAATCTGGAACGGATACACCCGCTTCATTTTGTTACAAAATCGATAGTATTTGACTGTCTGTGTAACTTGATTTCTTCATAGAAAACTCCTTTATTTCATGATAAGAATTTTCTACTTAAAACTCCCTTGGTTTTTAGGGGGGATTACACAGTCAGCAACGCTTCAGTAGCATTTATTGACCGCTGTAAAAGTTGTTGTAATTAACGCGGCTGTTTTTAACAGCCATGAAAAAGGCGCTCTGGAGGCTGAGTTCAAATCAGCGCTTAAATTGAGTATAGATTGTATTTTGATGTCAATCTATTGGTGTTATATCACTCTTGATATCTCTTTATCTGACATGCGAGCGCGTGTTTTATTTAATAGTATCAATTGCTGGGGTTACTAAAAAAATACTCATGATAAGAATCATAAATAAAATCAATACCCATAAGTAATAAAGTAATTCCCGCCATAAAAATAATAACTGGAATCGTTACAGTGATAATGAAAGGTTTTATAATATCCATGGTCTTGTCTCCTTTGTTTTTGCCATAGAGCCAAAGTTTGGAACTGATGTTTTATTTATTGGGATATAATAAGTAGACCTTTAAAAAGGAAGAAAGGTTCTAAGGTCAGAAGACTTTCAATTAAAGTATGACTTTTCAGTTCGCATGGGTTCTTCAACCACAGATTATTTACTCATATTTCTGCACCCACTCCCTTACTAATTTCTCCGATTCTTTTCTTTGTTCTACGGTCATATTTTTAGCAATTATATCTCTATTTTTTTCAGCATCTTGATGACCACTAATTGCTGAAACAGTCCAAAACATATGCGCCATTACAAAATCTCGAGGAACTGCTTGTCCCTTCGCATACAATAACCCTAATTCATATTGCGCATTAGCAACGCCTTGCTCTGCTGCTTTCCTATACCATTTTGCTGCTTCTTCATAATCCTGAGAAACACTTTGCCCATTAGCATAGACAATTCCTAAAGCATTTTGTGCTTCAGCATGCCCCTGCTCTGCGGACTTCTTATACCATAAGACTGCTTCTTTGTAATCCTGAACAACACCTTGTCCGTTGCCATACATCCGTCCTAAATCATATTGAGCGCCGGCATCTCCTTGCTCTGCTTTCTTCCTACAGTCACCAATGTCTGTATCCCAACAATACTGATTCTGAATCCATTTAATGGATAAGTCTTTTGCTTTTTCTATTTGTGCCAGTGTCATCTGTTTCGCAACAATACTCTTTTTTCTTTCAGCATCCTTGTTGCCTCTTTCTGTAGCAACATGAAAAAACATGTATGCCCTTACATAATCTTGTGAAATACCTCTCCCACTGAAATACATCACGCCTAGATTATTTTGTGCATCAACACTTCCTTTTTCTGCTGACTTCCTAAACCACTTTATTGCTTCTTTATTATTCGCGTTAACACCCTGTCCCTTGACATACATCCACCCTAATTTATTTTGTGCATCAACATTCCCTTTTTCTGCTGATATCCTAAACCATTTTATTGCCTCTTTATAATCTAGTGAGACTCCTTTCCCTTGGAAATATATCTGTCCTAAATTGTATTGCGCATGAACATGACCTTGCCCTGATGACCTTCTAAACCACTTTGCTGCTTCTTTATAGTCCTGAGAAATGCGTTGCCCTCTAACATACATCCACCCCAATTTATTTTGGGCATCAGCACTCCCTTTCTCTGCCAATTTCAGGTGTCTTTGAAATTCACCGCCATGAATTGATAATTGAGATTGTTTCTGGGAACATCCACTCATTAGACTAGTCATGAATAACACCGTAACTAAAAACCTAATTTTCATCGTTCTATCCCTATAACCAGATTCCATTACCTGTAATATAGCCAACCTCTACCTTACACCCAAATATCGTTTTCACTCAATAACCCAGACATAAAAAAACCCATATGACTTTTCAGTTCATCTGGGGTCTTAAAAGACACCTTGTTTACGAATGTGTCTGCGTCCATTCTCCTGACAATCTCTGTGCTTTTCTTAATTGTGAAGCAGTCATGCCTTCAGCAACATTATTTCTTTTTTCTACTACTCCTTTATGACCACTCTCTGCCGCAATATTGTAAAACATATGTGCCATCGCATAATTTTTAGGAACGCCTTGTCCTGTTTCATACATCGCGCCTAAATTGGATTGCGCCCCAGCATATCCTTGTTCTGCTGATTTTCTATACCACTTGACGGCTTCTTTGTAGTCTTGACGAACACTTTGTCCTTCGTAATACATCCGCGCTAAATTATTTTGCGCTGTAGCATGTCCTTGTTTTGCCGCTTTCTTAAACCATTTGACTGCTTCTTTGTAATCTTGACGAACACTTTGTCCTTCGTAATACATTCGCGCTAAATTGTTTTGTGCTTTAGCACCTCCTTGTTCTGCTGATTCCCTATACCACTTAACTGCTTCTATGTAATCCTGAGGTGTATCTTGTCCGTTTTCAAACATATAGCCCAAATTGTATTGTGCGTCAGCATCTCCTTGTTCTGCTAACTTCCTATACCACTTGACTGAAAATCCCGATGTTTTTTTTTCAAAAAAACCAAACATATTTGACTCCCTACAACCAAAATAAAAACCTAACCAACTTATACACTATATCACTTGACTGATTCGTTGTAGTCTTGAATAACACCTTGTCCGGCTTCATACCTCCACGCTAAACCATTAC
>DTSC01000243.1 GCA_012965625.1 Flavobacteriales bacterium
CAAGGCGCAGCACTCTGCGCTAGCAAGAATGAGGTGGGTCGCTGGAATATATCCATTCAAATTAGAATAGATGGATACGATAAATTATCAAAAGAAAATCGAAAGGAATCACTGTTAAGATGTGTATGTACTTTAGCGTACCTTGGGTGGTGTACAGAGCTGTACGAAGAGTGCCGGTCTCTGGAAACTTCGGTTGGTAATTATAGGTTTATCTGGAGTTTGACGGACTCGTACGAACCATATTGGGGTGAGAACACCAGCGATGAGAATTTGTTTGATCTCTTCAAATTACCCTACCCAAAAATCTTAAACGATTCCAATGGCGGCTTTTTTATCTAGTTTCTGGATGATTGTATAGTTCATTAGGTATAGTAGGCACCTTTAGCAAATACATCCACTTGGCAACACACAAGTAAGAAATAGTAAAATAGCAAAAGGATGTCGATTAGGACAAACAGAGGAAACATTTGCCAGCAGAATTGTATAAATTTCCGCGTACACCGCATATTCAAGGTTCTCGGCTTCAAAAGGGTGATGAGGATCTTGGCTTAATTCCATTTGGTGACATTCAGGGTTGCCACCTAGTTATTGAAGAAAAAGTAGATGGGGCGAATTGTGCGATTAGTTTTACAAGTGAGGGCAAACTCCAACTCCAAAGTAGGGGGCGTTTCTTGCAAGGGGGAAAGAGAGAAAAACAATTTGAACTTCTAAAAATATGGGCTGCCAAACATCAGTTAACATTTCACGAGAGGCTTGGATCGAGATATGTGATGTACGGCGAATGGCTTTATGCGAAACATACTGTGTTCTACGATCGTTTGCCGCACTACTTTCTTGAGTTTGACATATTGGATTCTGAAAACGATACATTTCTTTCGAGCGAAGAGAGAAAAAAGTTGTTGGCGGGCCTTCAAATCGTTTCTGTTCCGATTTTGGGAAGCGGGAAATTTAATACCATCGAAAAGATTACAGACCTGTTACAACAATCTACGTTTAGGTCACCCGAAGCATTCAGCATATTGAATGAACTCGCCCTTCAACTAGGTTTAGATCCTTCTGAAGTGTTAGGGCAAACTGATAGTGAAAATATTGCAGAAGGGTTATATATTAAAATCGAAAAAGGATCCAAAGTTGTTGCAAGGTGTAAGTTCGTTCGCAGTTCGTTCGAATCTAAGTTAAGTGATTCACCACAGCGGTTGATACCAAATCAACTCAAGAGAGGTGTTTTGTTTTTTTAGAAGTGAAAAGCAGTGGTCAATGGGGTTGGATTGAGTGTCTAACCGGCATGCCTATAACTAAAAACATCGCAAAGTACGCGATAAAACGACAGATCGACAACCGTAAATTTCAACAACTTCAACCCTGCACTTCGATCGTAACACCGACAAGTTTCGCTAACTGACGGATTGATTCGAGTATTTCATCGCTTGCGCTTGAAACCAAACTTGCTGGCAATTGGATAACCTTCTCGCCCGTGTTAATGAGGTCATTTACCAACCGCATTAATTCCATATCCACACTTTTATTGGTCATTTCACATTCCTCTATAAGTACCGAGTCCTTATCCCATCATAGGATAATTGTAAAAACGATCTATGGGGTTTTTACTTCATCAAAGCGATTGTGTGCAGAAACTGACCCAGGGTCAGTTTTCGGACCTAAAAAGCAGGTCGTACTATAAATATAGTGTAATCTTTTGGTTATTTTCTCGACAATCCCATGCTGATGTGGCATAGTAGTAGGTGATTCACTACTGAATCTCTGGTCAGAAAGATACCCCTAAGGTGAGAAACATACTTAAAACTATTTCGATTCTTTGTATTTGCTTGTTGACTTGCGCAGTTCGCGCCATTGGTCCTCAGGGGAATGGCGATCAATGCTCGGATGCAGTAACAGCTACCATTTCGGGACCAAACTATTTTGATACAACCAGTGCCACGCCTGGTACAGAACCAGAACCAGATGAATCGATGTGCTCCGGCACCTTTCTAAACTGGAACAGTAGCCCAGATATTTGGTTCGTATTCACGCCCTCAACAACCACAACATACACCTTCTCTACATGCAACTTAGATGGGTACGACACATCAATGGTTCTCTACGAAGGATCCTGTTCAGGTCTCGTGCAAATTGCATGCAATGGCGATGCAGCAAACCCCACCAATGATTGTCAATCGTATTATTCAGAATTTGAAAGTGTATTGATTGCTGGAACAGAATATCTCGTTCGAATTGGTGGCTACGGTGGGTTAGTGGGTTTTGGTGAACTCACAATTACATCTGCTGGTGGTAGTGGCGGAACCACGTGGTACGTCGACCTCGATATGCCAGGGGGCAGTGGTACTTCTTGGACTGACGCATTTCAAAACATTGATGACGCCCTCAGTGTTGCAACCGATGGTGAACAAATTTGGGTAGCCGAAGGCACCTACTATCCATCTGTTCCTAGTGATCCGCTCGATACTCGATCTGTTACGTTTTTCATTCGAGAAGCAATTGCAATTTACGGCGGATTTGATGGCACTGAGATTTTCTTGGAAGATCGTGATTTATCCTTGCACCACACAATCCTGAGCGGTGACTTATATGGCGACGACGATTTCGGAGATAACATGAGCGAAAATGCTTATCATGTCATTTCTATTAATAATATTACTACGGGTTCACTTACAATTGACGGATTCTGGATTAATGGTGGTAATGCTGATACTTCAACAGAAAAATATGGCGGTGGTATTTTCGTAGACGCTTCCGTGAGTATTCCAATCAACATCAATGCGTGTTGGTT
>DTSC01000244.1 GCA_012965625.1 Flavobacteriales bacterium
ATCCGAGAAAGCAGGTACAAAAATCGGAACTCCTTTCTTAAAACAATTATATACAATGCTCTCATCTTTTGTCTCTCCATACTGATTATTCTTTTCCATATATTTCCCCATTTCCCAAATAAATTCCCTGGACGAATATGGTCTTTTATCTAAGGAACTGCATAGTTGAGCAATAGTATTATCGCATATCTTTAAGGATTCTTCATCAATATAGGTATCATAAATCCTATCTATTGACATCTCACGCAAAAGATTATCATCTGCCTCTGGCGTACCTTTATAATGTTTAAAACCGAGCGCTTCAAAAAAATCTTGGTCAACAATATTCGCACCCGTCGATACAATTACATCGACCATATTATTTTGAATCAAATCAACAATCACCTTTTTGAGGCCTGCAGAAACTAAGGAGCCAGCAAGAGTCAGAAAAACCACACAGTCTTTATCTGACAGCATTGCATTATATATCTTTGCTCCCCTTGCCAAATTACGTGCCTGGAAAGACATGTGCTCCATTTCATTAACCATCTCTACCATTCCTTTAAAAGATGGTGTGGTAATATCAATATGTTTGATTGGGTCTGATAGTAGCTGTTTTTTATTCATTCTGGTTCTAATAAATTAATTCATGAAATTTTCCTGAACTTTCTAATTTAAGAAGTCTGAAATTATGGCTAAAAATTCTCTTGGCTTATCTATATGCACCCAATGATTTGCCCCTGATATACTTCTAATTTCACAATTAGTGAAAACCCGGTCAATTTCCTCTCTATCCTCATCAAGGACATAGTCTGAGTCACTACCTTTGACAAAAAGACAAGGATTGATAAATGGTTTATCTGAAAATTGTGGTTTACCTATTTCATCAATCCGTTTAACAAGGGCCTTCAGGTTCATTTTCCAAGCAAGTTTCCTGTCTTTTGTCCAATACAGGTTTTGTAATAGAAATTGTCTGACATTAAATTCTGAAACGGCTTTTGCTAAGCACTTATCGGCATCCTGCCTAGTCAAAATTTTATTAAAATCCATTTTCATAAGGGCCTCCAGCATTTCAATATCCTTAACAGGATATTCTTTTATGCCAATATCTATAACTATAAGTTTCAATACTTTATCTGGATTACGCAATGAGAAATTTATTGCCACTTTTCCTCCCATTGAATGGCCTAGAATATTTACTCTCTTCAATCCATTATCACGAAGGAGTTCATCAATATCTTCCGCCATTAAATCATAATTAAAGGCATCACTATGTGGCGACTTTCCATGATTTCTCAAATCAATTAAATAAACTTCAAAATGGTCAATGAAGGATTTAGCAATCGTTTTCCAATTATTTCCAGAACCAAACAAACCATGCAAGATAAGTAATGGAGGACCTTGTCCTAATTTTTTAAAATTTAGTCTCATGAAAAAGAGTAACTAATTATAAAACTATTAAGTAAGCGGAAAAAATTATTTTCACAGCGGATGAGGTAAATTCTCCAACTGCTTTAAGTATAATTTAATTGTATTTTGTAAGCCAAAGTATAGAGCATCTGAAATCAGTGCATGGCCAATGGACACTTCGAGTAACCCAGGCATATTTGCTGAGAAATACTTTAAATTATCCAGATTGAGATCATGGCCAGCATTTATTCCTAATCCTAGGCTATTTGCAAGTTTGGCAGATTCAATAAAAGGTGCTATGGCTTTCTTCCGATCCTTTAGATATGTAATTGCATACGACTCTGTATAGAGCTCTATTCTATCTGCATTGGTTTTAGGAGCCGAGTCTATTTGCTTCAAATCCGTCTCTATAAAAATAGAAGTTCGCATCCCATTCGAATTAAGCTCAGTAATAACTTCTCTTAAAAAAAATTCATTTTTAATAACATCCCATCCAGCATTTGAGGTAAGTGAATCAGGGGGGTCTGGAACCAATGTAACCTGAGCAGGTTTTACTTTCATCACCAAATCTATAAAATCTTTTGAGGGATAACCTTCAATATTAAATTCCGTATTAACCACTGAGGATAAGTCTATAACATCCTGATATTTAATATGCCTTTCATCAGGCCGAGGATGAACTGTTATTCCTTGAGATCCAAATAACTGACAATCCTTAGCCACTTGAATTAAATTTGGTATAGATCCTCCACGAGCATTTCTGATTGTAGCTACTTTATTGATATTTACACTTAGCTTTGTCATGGAAGATTCTTTATTAAAATTGTAAAATTAAATAATTACTACGTTTGTAATTACATTATGTTAGCAATTGATCTGATAACCGACACAATACCGCCTTTAAAGATTTCTGATTCAGGATCAAAGGCATTGAACTGGATGGATGAATTCAAGGTAAGGCAGTTACCGATTATTAAAAACCTTGAATATCTTGGCCTGATTTCCGAAGCTAATGTTTTGGATCTCAACAAACCTGATGAGGCACTTGAGCAACATAATTTGGCACTTATAAGGCCCTATGTTACAAAGTACCAGCATATTTACGAAGTAATGAAACTTGTCTCGTCCTTGGATTTATCATTGATACCAGTATTAGATGAAGAAAAATATTTGGGTACAATTCCGTTAACTCATCTATTCAATAAGTTTGCAAAAATGTCGTCTATCGAGGAGCCAGGAGGCCTTATTGTTTTGGAGTTAAACATCAACGATTACTCACTTTCAGAAATAGGACAAATTGTAGAATCAAATGATGCAAAAATATTATCCATGTATATAACTTCGCACGCTAACTCAACAAAAATGGAGTTGACGATTAAAATAAACAAATCAAGTAT
>DTSC01000245.1 GCA_012965625.1 Flavobacteriales bacterium
TTGGGCATTTGTAATGGCTTTCAGGTCTTGTGTGAGGCCCATTTGTTGCCAGGTGCACTTTTTATCTCATAGAGAACACTTTTGAAACTATAACCAACCAACACCAATAATGTAATGGCAAGGACAATAAAAGATGGCCTAACCCTTATAGGAAAATCACTAAACAGAAAAGAAAAAGATGGAATATCCGCCAAGATGTTATTGAGATTTCCTGTATAGTAAGCATAAGTAAACAAAAACAAATAAGGAGTAATATGGCCAAGAATAGCTATTGCCCATTCATTCCATTTAAACGAACGGAAAAGGATCAAGGATATAAATACAATAGGAAACAAAAATATAAGGGGATAATAAAATAAAACAGCAATCCCTAAGAATAATCCTGCATCATAATAGGTGGTGCTTACCAGGTCTTTCTTGTATGCTGAGAATAACCTATTTAAAGTTTTGATGAGAAAAAAATTACAAAACAAAAATGGATGTAGATTTAAGGTTTCCGGAATACTGCTCATTAACAAAACATATAATAATGCGGGAAGATAGGTCCTGCGAGAAAGCAATTGATGCTCAATTATCAAGGTGTTTAACATCATTGCTTCGGTTATTACCAACGCTAGTGAAATAAGTAATGTCAAATAGTAGTGGTTGCCTAACCAATATAAAACCAAGGAGTACAATGGGGCTGGCCTTACAAAACTTGGTGGCTGAACGCCAAAGAGAGAAAACAACCACAACCCAATTGCTATGACCAACAACAACCCTAAGGAAGATGGTTTTAACGATCTAAAACTATTAATAAGCATAAGGTGTGTTAATTTATTCCAAAAACAACGTATCTGGAAATGTAAAAATACCTACATTTGTTCCATAAGTATAGTAAATTCCCAAAAGCATGGATGCAATTTTTTATGGTATCGCAGATTTGTCAGGACATCTTTTTGAACTTATGACTAAATTAGGCAATATTCCAAATGCGATTTTTTTCATATGTGGTCTTGTCGCCTTCTTAGCCTATACAAGAATGCTATTAAAGTACCGAAGCATTAGAGAAAATGAGTAATCAATGGGATTAAAACAAGATTTTTTATTACAAAGGAGCTGTTTTTCCCTTTAGATCAAATCCAATATCCTTTCTATAATTACTGCCTTCAAAACTGATATTACCTATTGTTTCATAGGTGTTTGACAGGGCTTTTCCCATTGTTTTACCATAAGAGGTTATGGCCAAGACACGGCCGCCATTAGTAAGCGTTTTTTCATTTATCTTTTTAGTGCCCGCATGAAAGACAATGCTTTTTTCTTTCTTGGAATTATCCGTTATGGGAAATCCTTTTTTATAATCTTCAGGATAGCCCCCTGCAACCATTATAACTGTAGCAGCTACATCTTGATTTATCTCTATTGCCTTTTGGTCTAATTTGCCAGTTGCAACACCATCTAAAAGATCGAGAAGATCTGATTTAATCCTTGGAATAACTACCTCTGCTTCTGGATCTCCAAACCTAACGTTATATTCAATTACCTTTGGTTCACCATTAACATTAATTAATCCAAAGAACATAATACCCTGATATGAAATTCCTTCGTTTTTCAATCCATCAAATGTTCTTTTTATTATTTGCTCTTCCACTTTTTTCATAAAAATTTCATCAGCAAAAGGAACTGGGGAAATTGCCCCCATGCCACCAGTATTTAGGCCTGTATCTCCTTCTCCTATTCTTTTATAATCTTTAGCGGTTGGCAATGTCATATAGGTACTGCCGTCAAAAAACGCAAAAACAGAGAGTTCAATTCCCGAAAGAAACTCTTCAACAACAACTTTCTCGCCAGCCACACCAAATTTTGAATTTTCCAGCATCTCCATCAGCTCTTTCTTTGCCTCTTCAATTTCGTCTAATATTAGCACCCCTTTCCCAGCTGCAAGACCATCTGCTTTAAGAACATATGGGGGGGGCAATGTATCTAAATACCGATATCCAGCATCCAAATTGTTCACGGAAAAAGATTTATGCCTGGCAGTAGGAATATTATTTCTAACCATAAACTGTTTAGCAAACTCTTTACTTCCCTCAAGTTTTGCCCCCTCTCTTTGAGGACCAACTATTTTGACATTCTTAAGAAATTCCTCATTAAGAAAATAATCATGGATCCCTTCTACCAATGGAGCTTCTGGCCCTACTATTACCATATCAATCCCCTTAGAAACAACGAATTCTTTTATGGAAACAAAATCAGATACAGAAATATCAACATTGGTACCCACAGCCTCTGTTCCAGCATTCCCGGGAGCAATGTAGAGCATTGTTAATAATGGACTCTGTGCTATTTTCCATGATAGTGCATGTTCCCTGCCTCCTGAACCCAGAATCAAAACATTCATAATTAATTTAGTTTGGGTTATTTTTTTGCAGCCACCTTCTTAATACTACAGCCAAGTGCTTCGGTAATACTTGGGTTGATTTTTTTCATATCAACCAGATTATTAATTGCATTCACGAGGTAATGGTTCTTTACCTTCTCAGCATTTTTAAGGTTATCGTCAATAGCACCGGTGTAGACCAGCTTCAGGTCTTTGTTGAACAGAAATATCTGTGGTGTTTTTGTAGCACCAAAAAGAAGTGCCAAATTAGCATTCTCATCTAGCAGATAGCGGAATTCGTATCCCTTCTCCTTTGCGTGTTTTTTCATTTCATCCATTGAATCAACCCCGTCTCTTCGTGCCGCATTTGAATTTATAGCTGCCATTCCAACATTTTTCACCTTACATAGCTGGGATAT
>DTSC01000246.1 GCA_012965625.1 Flavobacteriales bacterium
GAGCGGCAATTCTGGTAGCCTTAGGATTGATTACGATATTCATGGGCTATAAGGCGACCCAGGTCGAGCTGGATTATAATCTGCCCAGATTGCTTCCGGATAATGATTCTACCAACATAGCCTACAACAATTTCAAGAAAATATTTGGATCACAAGGCAATGTAGTGGTTCTGGGAATTAAAGATGAGAATCTATATGAGCTGGAGCATTTTAATGCCTGGTATGATATGGGCAACCGCATCATAGAAATTGAAGGCGTAGAAGCGGTGGCGTCCATCGCTCATTTGTTCAACCTTTATAAGAATAGCGCAGAGCGAAAATTTGAGTTCAAACAACTGGTTACCGAAAAACCCAAGACACAACTCGAAGTAGATAGTTTGAAAGAACTGATCGGTTCACTTCGGTTCTATGATGGAGTAATATACAATCGGGAAAGTGGCGCTTCTCTGATGGCGATAACCCTGGATCGGTCGATGGTTAACTCAGAAAATCGCAAACAATTACTATACAACATTAGGGATGAGATAGAATTATTTGAGGGAAGCCAGGGGGTAGACGTTAAGTATTCGGGATTACCTTACATACGGACCGGAATTACTGTTCTGCTCAAGAGGGAAATGAGGCTGTTTACTTTTCTCGCAGCACTCTTCGCAGCTATTATATTGTACATGTTTTTTAGATCCGTTAGAGTAGTTGCTTTTTCCCTGCTCATCGTAATTATTGGAGTTGTTTGGTCTATTGGTTCGCTGGGACTGTTTGGATTTAAGATAACAGGACTTTCTGCATTGCTGCCGCCCCTAATAATTATCATTGGTATTACCAATTGTATTTATCTGCTCAACAAGTATCACAACGAATACCGCAGCCATGGCAATAAGGAGGAAGCACTTCAAAAGATGGTGGTTAAGATTGGTAGCGCCACATTCATGACCAATGCTACTACTGCGATTGGTTTTGCGACGTTCATGCTTACCGGAGCTCAGGTGCTAAGAGAATTTGGCCTGGTAGCATCTCTGAACATCATACTCATTTTTGTCCTCTCTATTTTAATGATACCCATCATTTACAGTCTCCTTCCGCCACCAGAAGAAAGGCACACCAAGCACCTTGATTACAAGGGTGTAAAAAAAGTGTTGGAAATATTCACCCATATCGTGATTAACTATCGAAAGGTGGTTTATCTGTTCACGGCCCTGGTTATTATCGTTGGAATTTATGGGGTGACCAAGATGGAAACCACGGGTAATTTGTCAGACGATCTGCCGAAGAATGATCCTGCAAAAGTAGACCTGCAATTTTTTGAAAAGAACTTTGGGGGCGTTATGCCTTTCGAGATTTTGATTGATACCAAAAAGAAGCGGGGGGTAATGAAACTCTCTACCATCAAGAAGATGGATCGGCTTGGAGATGTCTTGAGAGAATACCCCGAATTCTCTTCGCCTATATCAGTGGTCGAAGTGGTCAAATTCTCTAAACAGGCCTACTACGGTGGAAATGAGAGTAGATACTCCTTGCCCGACAATCAGCAGAAAAATTTTATACTCTCCTATGCATCTAAAGAATTCAAGGAGAAAAAATTCTTAAATACACTGATGGATAGCACCAAACAGCTGGCGAGGATAAGCGTCCGCATGGCTGACCTGGGAACTCATGAAATCCAAAGAGTGATGGACGAACTTACAGTACAGATCGATTCGATATTTGATCCGGAGAAATACGAAATAACACTTACGGGTACTACTGTTGTTTACCTCATGGGGACCAGCTATCTCGTGAAGGGGTTGTTTATAAGCCTCGCTTTGGCAATATTCCTGATTTCGCTTTTGATGGCAGGGATGTTTTACTCTTTCAGAATGGTCATGGTTTCTTTGGTTCCGAACCTGATTCCGCTCCTTCTAACGGCATCAATTATGGGGTATTTCGGCATATCCATCAAACCGTCCACTATTTTGGTGTTTAGCGTTGCTCTTGGTATATCCGTGGATAATACCATACATTTTTTAGCGAAGTACCGCCAGGAGCTCAAATCTTCCGCCGGAACAATTTATGAAGCGGTTATTACTGCTCTAAATGAAACCGGAGTGAGTATTATTTACACCTTCATAGTATTGCTTTTTGGGTTTGGAATATTCAGTGCTTCTGATTTTGGTGGCACTCAGGCACTTGGCATGCTGGTGTCTATAACCTTGTTTATGGCCGTTTTAGCCAATTTATTGTTCTTGCCATCGTTACTGCTTTCATTAGAGAAGACTATAACAACCAAATCTTTTAAAGATCCTGCGGTTTTGATGTTTGAAGACGACGACATCGAATTGGAGGACCTGGAAATTCCCACGGGCTCACAAAACGGAGTGAGTAAAGAAATAACTTCGGCTTAGTCCTTGTCGTCTGAAAATTAAATAGATATGAAGGGAATTATTCTGGCTGGTGGATCGGGAACAAGGCTGTATCCTTTGACTTTGGCGATCAGTAAGCAGCTGATGCCTGTTCATGACAAGCCCATGATTTACTATCCGTTGTCAGTCTTGTTGATGGCGGGAATTAATGAGGTCCTTGTTATTTCTACTCCTGAAGACCTGCCGAATTTTGAAAAGTTATTAGGCGATGGGAAAAGTATGGGGTGCTCTTTTCATTACAAGGTGCAGGAAGTTCCCAATGGCCTGGCCCAGGCCTTTGTGCTGGGGGAGGATTTTATTGGAGAGGATAAAGTTGCACTCATCTTAGGAGATAATATTTTTTACGGTTCAGGATTACAAGAAGTAGTTCGACAAAATT
>DTSC01000247.1:0-24842 GCA_012965625.1 Flavobacteriales bacterium
TTTCTTGGTATTCTCAGCCATCTCAGCAGAGCCTACCGCTGGAAATACCTTCTGCAACCGCTCAATTATAATCCTCGTTTTCTAAATAGTTTCTTCTCTGTTATGACAGGTTATTTGATAAACTTGTTGGTACCGCGCCTAGGTGAGATAACAAGATGCGGAGTTATGTCGCGGTATGAAAAAATTCCATTTAACAAACTCTTTGGGACCGTAATTGCTGAGAGGATCGCCGATTTAACCATTCTGACAATTCTTACATTATCCGTTATCCTTGCTCAGCTTTCCACACTAAAAGACTTATTGTATTCCATCATTCCAAATGAAATTAGCGGCAATACCATCATCCTTATTTGCATGATACTTTTTGTATCTGCATTAGTTATTATTAGGGTTTTATATGTCTATTTAAAAAACTCAACAAAACCCTTCGCCATCAAAATAAAATCCCTGATCCAAGGTTTTCTGGATGGTTTGAAATCCATCATTGAAATGGAAAACAGAGTCTTGTTTATCTTGCATACACTTTTCATCTGGCTGATGTATTTTGCCATGTTTTATCTTTGCTTTTTCTCTTTGGAGGAGACTAGTGATATACCCATTGTAGGGGTTCTTGCAGCATTTGTTATGGGTGGGATCTCTATCATTTTCATCCAAGGAGGAATAGGTGTGTATCCAGCAGCGATTATGGAAGTGTTATTTTTATATGAAATTATTAAACCAATGGGATTAGCATTAGGTTGGATAATATGGATTTCTCAGACAGCAATGCTAATAGTAATGGGTGTATTATCGCTGTTATTAATCTCACGCTATAATAAAAGTCTTAAGACAAAACTATGAGCAATCAAGGTAAAATTTCTTCAAAAATCTTGTCTATTGATAATTTTAAATCCGCTGTGGACAAAGCAAGGACCCAACAAAAGAAAATTGTCTTCACAAATGGCTGTTTTGATATCTTGCACTTAGGGCACATTGATTATTTATCAAAAGCAGCAGATTTGGGAGATGTTTTGATTATAGGATTAAACACGGATGAATCTGTAAAAAAACTCAAGGGCAATAACAGGCCAATTAACGATCAAATTGCAAGGGCCTCTATACTCGCTTCCCTGTTTTTTGTAGATTTAATCATTCCCTTTTCAGAATCTACTCCATATAAGCTTATTAAAACGATTGTTCCTGACATATTAGTTAAAGGGGGTGATTATAAAGAAGAGGAGGTTGTGGGAAATGATATCGTAAAAGCTAGCCAGGGTATCATTAAAATCATTGATTTCTTAGATGGATATTCTACTACAGGAATTTCCAAGAAGTTAAGAGATAATGTTTAAATTGCATCAATAAAGATGTTTCCATAACCTAATGCTTTAAAATTCGTATAATATTGTTAATTTTGTTTTATTATGACTAGCCAAAATCATACAAAGTTTTTACTTGTCTTTTTAATTATCGCTCCACTGCTTTTTTCAAGTTGTTTGACAAAAAAAATTAAGGAAAACAAGCTTGCAGGTACATGGGAAGAAATTGTGCATAACTCTAATATTACAGATAAGGAGCAATGGGTTTTTAATAGTGACGGTCTGTTCACTATTTCCTTAATAAACGACAGCGGCAACATAGTGATTGCAGAAAGATATGTAGGAGAATGGTCAGTACAACAAAAGGTGAGCAAAGCATATTTGTTCTTAGACGCTGAGCCATCGCCTTATTACACCTTTTATGAAATCTCAAAAATCAAGAAGACTGCTTTGATTCTAACCGTTCAGGATGGAGGACAATATTTAAGGGAATTCAAGAAGATTGAGTAATCTATAATTCCACAAGTAATCGTTCGCTCTATTCTCCATGGCAAAAACAAAATCTGCATATTTTTGTCAAAATTGTGGAGTACAATCACCAAAATGGATAGGAAAGTGTAGCTCATGCAATGAGTGGAACACATATGTTGAAGAAATCATACAATCTGAAAAAGATCCCAAAAGTTGGGCTTCTACTAATGGAGGTCTTTCGACTCGATCAAATAAACCCAACTTAATTGCAGATATATCATCCACTGAAGGTAAAAGGATCAACACATCGAGTCCAGAATTAAACCGGCTCCTTGGTGGTGGTCTTGTTCCGGGGTCCATCATTTTATTAGGGGGCGAACCTGGTATTGGCAAATCTACATTGATGCTGCAAGTAGCCTTGAACCTGAAAAATTTAAAAGTTCTTTATATTTCAGGAGAAGAAAGTGAACACCAGATAAAAATGAGGGCAGAGAGAGTTGGGCCTAAAGATCCAACCTGTTATATTTTAACCGAGACATCCACTCATAATATATTTCAGCAGATAAAAACAGTTAAACCTGATCTGGTTATCGTCGATTCAATACAAACCCTTCATACATCACAGATTGAATCTTCGCCAGGGAGCGTTTCTCAAATACGTGAGTGTGCAGCAGAGCTTCAACGATTTGCAAAAGAAACTGAGACTCCGGTTATTCTGATAGGACATATTACCAAGGAAGGTAGCCTTGCAGGGCCTAAGATCCTTGAGCACATGGTGGACACAGTGCTACAGTTTGAAGGAAACTTGAACCATCTGTACAGAATTTTAAGAGCTTCGAAAAATAGATTTGGGAGCACTTCCGAATTGGGGATATATGAGATGACTAATAAAGGAATGGTTGAGGTAACAAATCCCTCAGAAGTTTTTCTTTCCCAGAGCAACGAGCAGCTGAGTGGAACAGCAATTACCGCTTCGGTAGAAGGAATCAGGCCTCTTTTAATTGAGATTCAAGCATTGGTTAGTACAGCAGCATATGGAACTCCTCAGCGATCTTCAACAGGTTTTGACTTAAGGAGGCTTGGCATGTTATTAGCTGTACTCGAAAAAAAATGTGGCTTTATGTTAGCAACTAAAGATGTATTCTTAAATATTGCAGGAGGATTAAAAGTGAATGACCCTGCAACAGATCTAGGTGTAATTAGTGCCATTTTATCCTCTAATGAGGACATCCCAATTCCAACCAAGACCTGCTTTACGGGTGAAATTAGCTTAACAGGAGAAATTAGGCCAGCAACCAGATTAGAGCAAAGAATACTTGAAGCAGAAAAGCTGGGATTTGAGAGAATCTATATTTCAAAATACTCCCAAAAGGGCCTGGATGTTTTAGGGAAAAATATTGAAATTATACCTAAAGGAAAGATTGAAGAAGTATTTAGCTCCTTATTCTAATTCTTTCTAAGGATATCTTGATTTTTGGCCTTATCCTGATACTTTTTTTCAAGTTTTTGAATCTCTTCAGATTGATGACTGCCTGGCAAATGGCTAAACATCTCTTTGGAAATATTCGGAAAAGTCATATTGATAATCTCATTGATGTTATCATATTTGGCCTCTATATTGTCAGTAGCAGCATTTCCATATAGCTGATTTCCTGTTTTATCTATTACGGAATAATGAACTATAACATCCCGGCCATATTTATTATATGCAACATCCTCTCCTTTTGCAAAAAACTTCTTAAGCTCAAATTGGTTTAAGAAAACAAAAATATCAGCATTATATTTAGTAACCAGATAAGGCAGCAGGGTACTATCCTTAATGCTCACATTCATATATTCTAGGGATCTATCAGTCTTTCTTGAGGATAATTGACCATCCTTTATAGTAGTCTCTGCATCTCTGCCAGGGCTATCATCCTTAGGTGAAAGCTTTTCTTTAATCTTCTGAATAGGTTGCTTCTTTTCATCAAGCTCCAAAGGTCTATCAACATAATCATAGCTTACAGAACCATAGATTCTATCCAGATCACGTTTTATTTCTTCATCACCACTCCGAAGAAGAGAAATGACAGAATAACCCATTTTAAACTCTTCGCCAAGTCTTAAGTCCAGTCCCATTCTTATATATTTATGAAAAGCATCGAGATCTTTGCCTGAGTGCACCAGCAGTTCCATATCTCCAGCCGGATCAGGTAAATGCATTACAGGCTTATAGGCTATTAAAACCAAATTTTTGTGTTTCCCCTCACCCTCCTTGTATACCTCTACATCCGTTTTTGATTTCTTATCAGGATCATAAATAAAATCTTGTACCAAAACAAAAGGTGTTCCAGACAGGATAAAAAGATATATATATAATAGGTGTTTCAATGATTAATTTAAAATATACTTCCAAATATCATTTCCTATAACAAAGGCCATTAAAGCTAATAACAGAATCATCCCTACCATCTGACCTCTCTCCATGAACTTATCACTAAACTTTACTCCTGTAATCGCTTCAATAGAAAGAAAAATTACATGGCCACCATCCAACGCAGGAATAGGTAAAATATTCATAAATGCCAAGATCATTGAAAGGATTCCCGTGATTAACCAAAACTTTTGCCAATCCCAAGTGCCTCCATAAATAGTTGCTATTCCTATAGGCCCTGCAACAGAATCAGAAAATGAAATCTCGCCAGAAAATATCTTGCCAAAACCCTTCAAGTTCAGAAAAAGCATCTCCCATGCTTTAGCACTCCCAATACCGAAAGACTCTATTAAGCCAAATTTATTAGTAACGTATTCAAAGTCCTTGGAATCACGCTGAAAGCCCAGCATTCCATTTTCATCTACCAAGGCAGTTATAGTCAATTCACCTGAATTTCTTTTTAATGTAAGTTCTACCTCTTTTCCCTTTTCTGCTTGAAGTGCATCTTTAAACTGGTCAAAGAACTTTATGTTTTTACTATTAATCGCTGTAATTACATCTTCTCTTTCAAGTCCTGCTTTAGCTGCATTGCTATTTGGCAAAACGTCTTTTACATAAAAAGTTTGTCTGATATCAATAAAATTATTCAACTTTGACTTTGAGAGATGTACAATAAAATCACTTGGCACCGGCAGATCATACATAACACCATTTCTTTCAACATTCAGCACAACATCACTTCCTAAATAGGCTTTTGATGCAAGAAGGTCTGAATATCGTTCTACCTTCTCTCCATTAATAGAAAGGATCTTATCTCCTGTTTCCAACCCTATTTGTTTTCCTAACTCGTGAGCAACTATTCCATATTTTAACTGGTCAGCGGGCAAGTATTTTTCTCCATAACGATAGGTCATCAAAGAAAAGATAAGCATCCCTAAAAGCACATTAACCGTTACACCTCCAAGCATCACAATCAGTCTTTGCCAAGCCGGTTTTGATCTGAATTCCCAGGATTCTGCTGGTTTTTTCATGGCGTCCTTGTCCATGGACTCATCAATCATTCCAGAGATCTTAACATACCCTCCAAGCGGCAACCATCCTATTCCGTACTCTGTATCACCTTTTTTAAATTTGAAAAGCTTGAGATTCCAGGCATCAAAGAATAAAAAGAATTTCTCTACTCGCATTCCAAATGTCCTTGCAGTGATAAAATGCCCCCATTCATGCAGAATAACCAAAATTGACAAACCGAGTAACAGCTGCGCTGTCATCACCAATCCTTCCATATATTTTAATTAATTAGTATTTATAAAAAAGAAGATCCTAATCAAACTTTCAACTGCTTCCTAATCAACGCTGTAGCCATTTCTCTTGTCGCAATATCTGTCGCAACATAATCCTGGTACAATGGTTTTTCAACAAAGTCAATTTCACTCATGCATTTCTCAATAATATCCGGCATTTCAATAAAACTTATCTTATCCCTCAAAAAAGAATCAACAACAATTTCATTTGCTGCGTTTATGATACATGCCATGTTACCACCTTTTTCTAATGCTTCAAACGCAAGTGCAAGATTACGAAAAGTTTTGACGTCAGCAGACTGAAAAGACAAATTCGGATAATCCAAAAAATCAAAACGCTTAAAATTTGATTTAATCCGTTTTGGATATCCCAATGCATATTGAATAGGGAGTTTCATATCAGGAAGACCCATCTGGCATTTCATTGAACCATCTTCAAACTGCACAATTGAATGAATTATTGATTGAGGATGAATTACAACCTCTATTTGTTTGGGGTTTAAGTGAAATAACCATTTCGCTTCTATTACTTCCAACCCTTTGTTCATCAAGGTTGCAGAATCAATCGAAATCTTTTCTCCCATATCCCAATTTGGATGATCTAAAGCTTCTTTCTTTGTAACTGTTTTAAGAAAGTCTAGTGATTTGCCCAAAAAAGGACCACCAGATGCCGTAAGGTAGATTTTCTCAATTGGATTACTGAATTCTCCTACCAGACATTGAAAGATTGCGGAATGTTCAGAATCTACCGGAAAGATGTTAACTCCATTTTCCTCTGCAAGTTTAGTAACCAAATCACCTGCTACAACCAAAGTTTCTTTATTTGCCAGCGCAATTTGTTTATTGGCCTTTATCGCAGCAATAGTTGATCTCAATCCTGCATACCCGACTATAGCTGCCAATACTATATCAATCTCATCACTTTCTACAATTTGGTCTACTGCACCTGCTCCGGCAAATACCTTAATTTCAGTAGACTCCAGTGCTTCTGAGACCTTTACATATAGGTTTTCATTTACAATGACAACAGCATTTGGATTAAATTCCAAGCTTTGCTCAATTAATAAGTCAGCATTATTGTTCGCAGTAAGCACCTCAACCTCAAACATGTTGGGATTTGCTTTTATTACTTCCAATGCCTGAGTTCCAATTGAACCAGTAGATCCCAAAATTGCAATATGTCTTTTTGAATTATTTTCCAATTTGGTCAATCTTTAATATCATTCTGCAAATTTACTCAATTCATCTGCATATTGCCTGTCGTTTGCTAAGCGCGGCACCTTGTTTTGTCCACCTAGCTTACCTCTTGCTCTCATAAAATTTACAAAACCGTTTTTTGATATCTTTCTAATAACAAGTTTTCTTAATACTTTCCCTTCAATCAAGTCTCTATAATAAACATTCTTCTCTTGCATCAATCTGTCAATCATTAAAGCCAGGGCACCAATATCGGCAGGATCGTTTGCAAATTCAACAGACCATTCATGGTAGGGAAGGCCATTTGGTGGATTTACTTGTGGTGCAACATGAAATTCAAGGATCTCAATGCCTTCTTTTTCTACAGCAATACTCATAGCAGACTCAACTTCCTCTGCAATCACATGTTCGCCAAAAGCTGATATATAATGCTTAAGCCTACCAGCAACTATTATTCTGTATGGATCAACAGAAACAAATTTTATTATATCCCCTATGCTATAACCCCATAACCCTGCATTGGAATTAATAATCAATGCATAATTTACACCAACCTCAACATCTTCAAGCGATAACCTAAGAGGACTTTCTTTGTAATAATCTTCTACTGGAATAAATTCATAGAAAATACCTGAATCAACTATCAATAGCATTCCACTCGCTTTTTGAGAATCTTGAAAAGCAATAAAGCCTTCTGAGGCTGGATATAATTCAATTGATGGCAGGCTAGTGCCTATTGTTTTGTCAAATATAGAGCGATAGGGATTAAAGTTTACACCACCATAGACGAACAACGAGAAATTAGGAAATATCTCTTTGATGGTTTCTTTACCCGTTTTTTTTAGCAACTTTTCAAAATACATTTGAACCCAAGACGGAATCCCACTTATTAGTGTCATATCCTCCTTAATCGTTTCTTCTACGATAGCATCCACTTTTTCTTCCCAATCTTCTATACAATTTGTTGCATGCGTTGGCATTCTATTTTTCAAAAGATAGGCAGGAATGTGATTTGCAACTATTCCTGACAATCTTCCAGCCGCAATTCCACCTATCTTGCCCAGTTCTGGGCTCCCCTGCAAAAAGATCATTTTACCATCGACAAATGATGCTTTCCTGGTTTCTGAGATATATGACAAGAGGGCATTTCGAGCTGATAGGATGTGGTTAGGCATAGAATCTTTGGTAATAGGAATGTATTTTGTGCCAGATGTAGTCCCTGATGTTTTACAAAAATAAATGGGTTTTCCTTTCCACAAGACATCCTCTTTACCGTCTATTATCATTTCGATATATTTCTTGCCTTCCTCATAATCCCTAATGGGCACTGCATTTTTAAAATCTTGGTAGCTCGTTAACCTCGAAAAGCTATGTTCCTGGCCAAATAGCGTTTCTTTACCTCCCTCTAACAAGTTGTGAAATATTGTGCTTTGTGCATGAATAGCAGAAGCACGGGCCTTTTTTAATCTGGAAGCATGGTAGCGAGCAAATGGAATACTAAACAATGATTTAAGGCCCATAAATTGCAATAATTAAAAAATCATATAGTCTTTTGGATTAATAGGAGTACCACTAAACCACAATTCAAAATGTAAATGTGGTCCTGTAGTTAATTCGCCAGAATCACCAATAATTGCGATTACCTCTCCAGCCTTAACCTTATTGCCCACCTTTTTTAACAGAACAGAATTATGCTTATAAACAGAAAGTATGTTATTTTTATGTTGAAGACCAATTATATATCCAGTTTCAGATGTCCAGGTTGCAATTATTACCGTACCATCCAGCGTTGCTTTTACCGCTTCATTGACCGCTGCCACGACATCTATCCCATAATGTCGTTCAAATAAATTAAAACTATCAGTAATAATGCCTTTTAAAGGAGCAAAGAACAGCATCTTGCTGATCCTAACCTGTCCGGAATTTGTTTCGCCTTCATGCTCAAAACTTAAGTTATATCTGTCTTCAGCCTCGATTTGTTCTCTGAGTAAAGAATCCTCTTTTGACCTTAAAGGTTTAATATTCTTGTATTTATCCAGCACAAACTGCTCTTGTACCAATTTACTATTATTCAGCTCATCATTCCCGCTATTAGCCATATAGATACCTTGTGAATCAGCTCTGTTTTGTAATATGCTTTTCAGGTTTTGAATATACAAACCCCTATCTTTAGATTCTTGAGCAAGTGAATCTGCTAAATAAGTGGCACGAAGTAAGTTTCTTGATAAATTTACATCTGTATACCCAGGAATATACTCTCGTAAAGGAGTATAAGCAATTAATATTATAACCATAGCTGTCAAAACCAAAGAGATTAGCCCTACCACAGTAATTACATTTAATCGAGAAAGACGGTATGAAAATTTTTTCTCGAAAGTATCTTCATCTCGGATCTCAAGAATATACTTATGGATTAATTTTTGAGAGGATTTTTTTGATTTTTGACTCTTTAGTATCATAAAAAATTCTAAATAATTGTAACAAGCACAAAGATACAAAGGAATCTCCATGCTTGAGTAAGAACCTTACTCATACATAGAAATAAATATTTGGGAGAATTCATCAGATTATGTAAGTAACCTTAAAAGCAATATTTTTGTTTTGTAAGAGTTATTATTGTTTACGCTATGTTTTACAATTGTCAACAAAATATAAAGAGATTAAAGCAAAGATGTCAATAAAACTCATCAAATTCTTTTGTGTTGTCTTGCTTCTTTCAATTAGCATCCATTGCTCTACAAAAAAGGATGCACTCTTAAACCGTGGATACCATAACCTCACAGGACATTACAATGCATATTTTAATGGAAACGAAAGTTTCAAGGAGGGTGCGGCAAAGCTGGAAAAATCTGAGCAAGATGATTACACACAAGTATTGCCACTATTTATCTATAGTGATGAAAACTCATGCAAGACTATATATCCAGAAATGGATAAGGCAATATTAAAAGCGACCAAAGTAATTCAGAGACACGAAATAAAAGACAATGGTTCAAGGGGAAAGAAGAAGAAAAAGAAGAAAAAGAAGAAGAAAAAGAAGAAAAAGAAGAAAAAGAAAAACACAAAAAAGAATGAAGATGTTTATAAAAATTGGATAGATGACAGCTACATGCTGATTGGAAAAGCAAATTTTTACAAACGAGATTTTGATAAAGCGCTTGAATCATTTGAGTACGTTTCCAAACATTATAAAAAACACCCCATTAAATACTATGCATTGGTGTGGATGATTAAAACTTATACTGCAACTGAGAACTTCATGCTTGCACAGTCCATCCTAGATATGATTAAAGATGAAAAAAACATAAAAGACCTAAAAAGGCAACCTCGTAAACTCAAGGCATCTTTGGCAAGTACTGAAGCATATTTTTACCTCATGCAAGAATCTTATGGACCAGCAATCAAACCACTAAAAGAAGCACTTTCTCATACCAAGAAGAAAAAAACAAAAGTGCGATATGCCTATATTCTTGCTCAATTATATCAGAAACAAAGAGACTTTAAAAAGGCATCTGAACAATTTTTAAAAGTTCTTGAATTGAACCCTTCCTATGAAATGGCCTTTAATGCCCAGATAAACCGAGCTCAAGGGATGTCTAACAATGATACAAAAACAATAAAGCGCGACCTCGAAAAAATGCTCAATGATGAAAAGAACTCTGATTATTTTGATCAGGTATATTATGCCCTCGCAGAACTCTCCCAGCTTGAAGGGGATAAGGAATCTGTAATAAGCTATTTAAACAAATCCATAAGAGCAAGTAAAAGTAACAACCATCAAAAGGGCCTCGCATATGAAACATTGGGTAATATTTACTTTGACATCCCTGATTATCCAATAGCAGAGGCATATTATGATAGTGCTGCAAATAACCTAAATAGAGATTATTCAAAATATCATTGAAAAGAAGAATTCGCTGAAAGATATTGTAATGTATCTAAAAATCATAGCTTTTGAGGATAGTGTACAGCGATTGGCCGGAATGTCGGAGAAAGAACGAAATAAAGCGATAAAAAAAATAATTAACAAGGTAATAGAAGAGGAAAGACAGAAAAAACAAGAAGAAGCCAGCCCAAGGTACAATAATAGTGAGACAAAAGAATTGATGAGGTCCTCAGGTTCACAATGGTATTTCTACAATCCTACAGCATTAAATTTCGGTTATTCAGAATTTGAAAAAAAATGGGGTATCAGAAAACTAGAAGATAACTGGCGAAGAAAGAATAAGAGCTCTATTGATTTTTCAATTGAAGAGAATGAAGAGAATGAAGAGGAATATGATGAAACTGATGAGGAAGGTTATGAGTTGACAAATATTGAGGTCACGGGAAACCTTAAAGACAAAAAGACCTATCTTGATCATATTCCATTAACCCGACAAAAAATGAAAGAATCCACAAATAGAATTATTGAAGCCTATTACAGCCTGGGGAATGTATACAAAGAATTTTTAATGGATGATAATGAATCCATCAATAGTTATGAGGAGCTCATGAAACGTTATCCTGACAATAAATACGCAACCTCATGCTACTATCATTTATATCGCTTGTATATGGAAAAGGGAAATATTGCAAAGTCCAACTATTACAAGAATAAGCTGATTAAACAATATCCTGATAGTGATTATACTAAATTAATTCAGAACCCAGATTATGTAAAACAACTTTTGGCAGAACAAAATAAGGTTATGAAATACTATGACAAGACCTATAAGGCATTTAAGAACAATCAGTTTCCTTTAGCAATCAATCGTTGTGAAAAAGCTGATTCATTATTTCCTAAAAACAAGTTAAGAGCCAAATTTGCTTATTTAAAAGCACTTGCTATTGGAAAAAGCCAGGACATCAACTTATTTGAAGCAGCATTGAAGGAGGTGATAAGCAATCATCCTGATGACGAAGTGAAGATAGAAGCTGAAAAGACATTGGCCCTCATTAATACTGTTAAAACAGCATTATCAGAAACTGAAAACCAGCCTGATAGTTCGAAATCGAGTCTTATACAAAACATGTACTCATTCGATAAAAGATCCAAACACTATTATGTTATTCTCATTGCAGATACCGTTGTTGAAATCAATAAACTTAAGAATGAGATCTCTGATTATAACAAGAAGTTTTTTTCAATAATAAACCTGAATACTGAAAACATCCTACTTGATTTGGACCAGCATCTGATCATGGTTAAATATTTTCAAGATAGTGATCTTGGCATTGATTATTATAATTCGATTACCGTTAATATCAAGGCAATTCCTTCATTGACGGAAGAAAATTATGAAGGGTTCATCATTTCTGAGGAGAATTTTCCAATTTTGTTTAGGGAGAAACAAATAGAAAAATACTTGTCATTTTTTTCTGCTAATTATCTGGAAGAATAAAGACTCAATCCTATACACATATTCTTCATCTTAAAACGATAAATAGCTAAATTTCCAAAAAACCCATCTTTTTTGTAATTTTGTATACTTAACACTAGACAAATGTTTAAAAAACCAGATACAATGGCACGGAACAATGAAAATGATGGGCACTCTGTTAATCTAATTGGTACTGGAACCAGGATTAAGGGTAATATCAATTCTGAAGGAGATATTCGGATTGATGGTACATTGATAGGTAAAATTAATTCTAAAGGAAAGGTAGTGGTAGGGTCTACAGGAATGGTTGAAGGGGAAATCAATTGCCAAAATGCTGACATATCAGGTACTGTGAAAATCAAAATTACCGTAGCTGATGTTTTACTTCTAAAACCAACAGCCGAATTAAGTGGTGATATCATTACCAATAAACTGGCTATTGAGTCTGGCGCTACATTTTCAGGTACTTGCAGCATGGGAGCTGTAGTTAAAGACATGGCATCCATAGGATCAAACAAGGACATTGACCGGAACAACGAAAACGAAGAAATTGTCCAAAAAACAGCGGAAAAATCCGCTTAATAATTACGCAAAATATTCTGCTCTTGGCTTCCAAATGATGGCCATTATATTGCTCTCCTTATTCGCTGGAATTAAAGCTGATGAATATTTAAATATGGAATTTCCACTATTTACGCTCATTCTGACCATTGCAGGATTGGCGGCATCATTGTACTACCTATTTAAGCAAGTCCTAAAATAATTAAAGAAAATGTTTCCCTGGAAAGTTTAGCTGGATGAAATTAGCTAACCATTAAACCTTGATTGTCCATTAATAGCTCACGTACTTTCTCAACGATCCCTTCAGGATGGAACCCACACTCAGTATGCAGTTCAATTTGTGTTCCATGTTCGATAGGCCTATCTGGCAAACCCATTCTCTTTACCCTTGCGAAATATCCATTATCCGTCATAAATTCAATTACGGCTGACCCCATGCCACCTATTATGCAACCATCTTCAACAGTAATTATCTTGTTGAATTTACTAAATACTTCGTGCAACATTCCTTCATCTATTGGTTTAGCAAACACCATATCATAATGAGCAGGACAAACACCCTCTTTTGCTAAGATTGAACAAGCTTTTATTGCATAATTTCCAATGTGACCTATGGTAAGAATAGCTACGTCATCACCATCACATAACATATTTCCTTTCCCTACTTCAAGAACTTTCATTGGCGTCTTCCAATCTGGCATAACCCCTTCTCCTCGAGGATACCTGATCGTAAATGGCCCCATATTGTCCTGCTGTGCTGTAAACATCAAGTCTCTCAGTGCTTCTTCATTAATAGGCGCAGAAACGATCATATTTGGGACACACCTCATATAAGCAAGATCATAAGCTCCATGATGTGTTGGCCCATCAGCACCAGCAACACCTCCTCTATCGAGACAAAAGACAACATTTAAATTTTGAAGTGCAACATCGTGAATCACCTGATCATATGCACGCTGCATAAAAGATGAATAAATATTACAGAAAGGTATCAAACCCTGCGTAGCAATGCCAGCAGAAAAAGTAACTGCATGCTGTTCTGCAATACCGACATCAAAGGCTCGGTCAGGCATGGCCTCCATCATAATATTCATTGAACTTCCTGAAGGCATTGCGGGTGTTACACCCATTATCTTTGGGTTGTTCTCAGCAAGCTCAACAATTGTATGTCCAAAAACCTCTTGATATTTTGGGGGTTTTGGCCCCTTAAGAACAGATTTTACAATTTCTCCAGTATCCTTATTAAATAAACCTGGAGCATGCCATTTAGTCTGATCCTTCTCTGCAGGCTCAAATCCCTTACCCTTTACTGTAACACAATGTAACAATTTAGGACCAGGGATGTCTTTTAGGTCATTTAATATCTTAGACAGATGCACTACATCATGGCCATCGACAGGACCAAAATACCGAAAGTTCAGGGATTCAAATAAATTACTCTGATTCAAAAGTGTTGTTTTAATACCACTCTCCACTTTTGATACAATCTCCTGAGCATTTTTGCCAAACTTACTTAATTTACCAAGCAAATTCCACACTTCATCTTTTACCCTGTTATAGGTATGAGAAGTAGTAATATCTGTAAGATATTCCTTTAGCGCACCCACATTTGGGTCAATTGACATACAATTATCGTTTAATATCACTAATAGATTATTATTAACAAAACCTGCATGATTTAATCCTTCAAAGGCCATACCAGCTGTTAAGGCTCCATCCCCAATTACAGCAATGTGTTGCCTGTCTTTTTCTTTTTTATAACCAGATGCCACAGACATTCCTAAAGCGGATGAAATAGAAGTTGAAGAGTGCCCAACGCCAAAGGTGTCATATTCACTCTCCTTTCGCTTTGGGAAACCACTGATGCCTTTATAAACCCTATTGGTAGGAAAAATCTTTCTCCTGCCAGTTAGAATCTTATGACCATAAGCTTGGTGCCCAACATCCCAGACCAATTGGTCATATGGAGTATTAAATATATAATGTAGGGCAACAGTAAGTTCAACAACACCCAAACTGGCACCAAAATGCCCTCCCTTCACTGAAACTACGTCTATAATATATTGACGCAATTCATCACAGATCTGAGAAAGATCATCTTCTGTAAATTTCCTTAAATCAGAAGGGAATTCAATTTGTTTTAATAAGTCCCCAGACGTAATCTCCATCAATTGCAGATTTTTATTTTGTCTTTAGTTGAAATGCAAAGATACTAAATATATAATTTCTATTTTTGCATTCCATTAACAGAACATCTGATAAAATATTATACAAATGGAACAAATTATAACAGACAATAAGGGACAAATTTCTGAAACTTTAGCAGAATTGGGAATAAAGGAAATTAATTCAGGTGCATGCACTGGAACCAAATGGCTATCCACTTCTGGAGAACTTATAGAATCCTATTCTCCTGGTACAGGAGAGCTCATTGGAAAGGTTCAACAAGGGACATGGGATGATTATGAGACCATAATCAACACTGCACAATCAGCTTTTAAAGTCTGGAGATTGGTCCCAGCACCACAACGAGGAGAAATTGTTCGCCAAATTGGAAATGAGCTTAGAAAGAACAAAGAACCATTGGGAAGGCTTGTTGCTCATGAAATGGGAAAAATCTACCAAGAAGGTCTGGGTGAGGTACAGGAGATGATTGATATTTGTGATTTCTCTGTTGGTTTATCTCGACAACTTCACGGATTTACCATGCACTCTGAAAGACCTAGCCATCGCATGTACGATCAATATCATCCATTGGGCATTGTCGGTGTTATTTCAGCTTTTAACTTTCCTGTTGCTGTTTGGGCATGGAATGCTATGATTGCTATGGTATGTGGAGATGTTGTGGTTTGGAAACCTTCTTCTAAAGTAATGCTTTGCTCTATAGCTGTTCACAACATAGTTAGCAAAGTTTTAAGAGAGAATAATGTTCAAGAGGGTGTACTTAATCTTATTGCCTCAAGTTCAAAATATGTTGGTGACGATTTCCTTGCAGATAAAAGAGTAGCTATGATCTCGGCAACTAGCTCAACACGAGTAGGGAAAAAAGTCGCAAAAATCGTAGGAGAAAGACTTGGTAAAACCATTCTTGAACTAGGTGGGAACAATGCCATAATCATATCAGAAAAAGCTGATATAGAAATGTCAATTCGAGCTGTTCTGTTTGGATCTGTAGGAACTTGTGGTCAGCGCTGTACTTCAACTCGCAGGCTAATCATCCATGATTCCATTTATGATGTAATATTGGAAAAACTCAAAACAGCCTATGGGCAGTTGAAATTTGGCAACCCTTTAGATGAAAGCAATCATGTGGGGCCACTAATTGACAAAGGAGCTGTTCAGGATTTCCTCAACGCAATTGAGAAAGTAAAAGAGGAAGGCGGTAAAATTATTTGCGGTGGCGAGGTTTTAGAAGGTGAATATTACAAATCAGGCTGTTATGTTACTCCTTGTATCGCTGAAGCTAGAAATAATTACCAAATTGTTCAAGAGGAAACATTTGCTCCATTATTATATGTTTTAAAGTATTCCCAACTTACGGAAGCAATTGATATGCATAATGACGTCCCCCAGGGTTTGTCTTCAGCCATCTTTACCAAGGATTTATTGGAAGGTGAAAAGTTTCTTTCTCATGCTGGATCAGATTGTGGAATAGCAAATATTAACATAGGGACTTCAGGAGCCGAAATAGGCGGAGCATTTGGAGGTGAAAAAGAAACTGGTGGTGGAAGAGAATCAGGATCTGATGCCTGGAAAGCATATATGCGTCGGCAAACTAATACAATCAATTATGGTACTGACATGCCACTGGCACAAGGAATCAAATTTGACCTCTAATTAGCTCCACCCTCTTGAATTGAAGGACAGGGGATAGTACCATAAGAACAGAACACTCAACAATCGCCCTTTTTAGGTTTAAATATATTTTACAAGCAAGGCATTCATAGATGAACAAACAGGCATCTTTTGGCATTCTTTATTTAAAAGAAGTGCTGCAACCAGGGCAAGTAATCGTTGATTTATATTCGATCATCTGGATTCTTTGCTAATTAATATTCATAATAGATTATAGAACTTTAGATCCTGTTTCTTTTGCTATAGAGGCGGCAAGTTCCTCCTTAGAAATTGCAGAAAGGTCATAAGTAGCATAGGCCTTCCCTTCTGAATATGACACTGTTGCCTCTATAATACCAGGCATCACAGTTAATGGCAGAAACAATATGATGCTCACAAGTGCTGCAAGTCATTCCTTGAACATCAAATTCAACCGAAGCAAAGGCAATGAGCAATGGCCCTATGCAACCCAAAGAAGTAGCTATAGCTGCGAACAAGCCTGTTCCTAAAAACCTCATTTATTTCTACCGTCCACGCCTTTTAGATATCAAATATTTATATTATTATTTATATTCATAAATTTGTAATGATTAAAATTATAAGATTATTTCCATAAACCTTAAAGATACCATTATGAAAAAGATTTTTATACCAAGTTTAATACTATTAGCTTTCATATTAGTGAAATGTAATTCAGAAGTTAAAACTGAAGCAGAAAGCAATAGTGAAACAGAGCAAACTATTGACCTAGGGAATGTAGATGAAATTGATATGGGAGAACATGGTTTTCAGATAATTATAAAGGTTCCTGCTTCCGGCAGTACAATTCCCAAACCTACTATTGATGTTCTTGATTGGGGAGCTGTTGAAGTTAGGGTTGGAAACAATTTCCAAATTCAAATCTCTGCAAGTGCAGGGGATGTGACTCAAAGAAAAGAAGATATTGGATTGGATGATGTATTTGAAACCACCTTTATTATAGAAGAGGAAAATGCACTCTTATACAGCTCAAAGATTCGTGGTACTGATTTGGAACCTGAATATCACTTTTATGTTATAATTTCTGATGGTACAAAAGCATATGAAACAGAAGACATTAAGGGAGAAGTCTTTTCAAAAAAGGTAACAGAAAGAATGTTTAACCTTGCAAAAGCCATAAAGATTAAACCTGCAATATAAAAAAGTCTCAGCGCCTTCTTAAAATCTAAATCGCAAAAACCCTGTGCTTAAGGACAGGTTTGGCCTGGACTCGTTGAAAAAAGTAAAAGCATCTCTAGAAGCAATTCCAATCTCCCATGCGCCTTCGCTGAGCATTAATACTATGCCAAGAGGCAAGTTATATCCATAATTTCCGCCAGTACTTAATCCAGAACTCAACCTCAACCATGGAATAGGAATTATGTCAAAGCCTATTGCAATTAAAGATTTTTCATAATTTCCAGCAACGGTATTAGCAGGAATTACGATATCAAAACCAACCTCAAACTTATCACTTGCCTTAAAACTTGCTCCTGCTCTGAGATGGGTTGGCAAACTTATCTTCTTCTCAACAACACCATTCCATTTAAAAAAACCACTATCTCCCAAAATCTCCTGAGCTTGTTCAAATAGATTATATGAGCTGAATCCTGGAGATGCCAAATCTATCAAAGTTTCATCACCTGCCTGATACACATTGCCATCCCATGTGATGCTTCCAATATCATTTATTGCCAGCCCAATTTTCAGCTTTTCACCCAGAACAATACTTATCCCTAAGTCAATCCCTATCCCACTTCCAACAGATTTAGGTAATAAGCCTTCATCTTCAACCGAAGATGGATTATTGGTTTTTGCAGAATCTCCATATTCTATTTCAAGGGCTGGAGTAATTGCCGAAAATGCTTCTAGCTCACCGCCTTCAACCTTTGCATCCATAATAGCCATCCCTGACAAGTATTTAAACCCCACACCTCCATATAGAGCCGTATTTTCATTTCCCAACAGTATCCTGCCATAAGAAAAATTGTACTCCCTGTACCAGGACATAGACAATTCTGATTCTCCCAGGATTTCAGAAAATAATTTTGGCAATAAGTTAATCCCCTTTTCAATAAGCCCTAAGGTGTCTTGAGGAAGATTTGCCGAATTGATTATTGTATCTCCAGTTGTTAAGATCAAATTGGTAAAATAAGGTGCATTGTAACCCCTGAAAAGAATTTCTGACATTATTTCACTGAACTTTGAATACCATTGAAACCTTTCTCTTATTCCAAAGGCAAAACCACCTAATTCTTTTTTCGGCTGTATTCCTAAAGCAATCCAGGTAACATCAAAATTCGCTGCTAATCCTGATTCAGTAAAGTCTTGAGCAGCAGTGATTTTCTCATCATAGGTGAAATCTGTATTGCCTTTTTTAAGACTCCCAATAAGTTCTGACTTTATCAAGGCTTCTGAATAAAATGAATAGGCTCCTTCCAGCAATCCAAAAGAAATTTTCTTATCGTCCTTTGGTGCCCAGCCCAAATTAGAAGGATTAATACCCATCGCCTGATAGTCAGTAACAAAAGTGCTTGCAGCACCCGCTCTTCCAGTTGCAGTAAATGCGCTCATTTCTGATTGGGAAAATCCAGCCATGCTTCCAATTAATCCAAAAAGCAACAATCCTGATTTTTGAAGCAATCTGGCATCAAGCGAAAAAGTGTACTTTTGCCCCTCTGTTTTGATACGATAAATATCCACGGTTTTAATTTCTTTTGATAATAATAAGGTTTTATATAAATGCTTCTAAATTATGAAGAAAATTACAATTCTCCTTTTCTTTCCCCTGATAGTTTCTTGTAATCAGGCAAAGGAGGAAGTTCCAAATAATATCCTTTCTGTAGAACAGATGACTGCAATTATGGTTGATATTCAGCTGATTGAAGGCGGAGTGGTAATTATGAAATTCAACAAAGACAAAGACCGTAAGGAGATTCTTAAATACTATGATTCACTATATGAAGAACATCAAATAGATAAGCCCTTATTTGATAAAAGCTTAGAATATTATTGTAAACGACCAGGGTTGTTTGTCGATATTTATGATGGCGTCATTAATAAATTGAGTGAAATTCAGGCTGAAGTGGAAAACAGAAAAGATTACCCCTAATTGTTTTTTTGTTGCAAAAACACGCTGGCAGCATGATTTACAGATTCTGCAATTGGAAAAAATTCCACTTCTAATAATTGCCTGATCTTGTCCGTTGAGTAATAACTTTTATTATTGGATTCCCGTGCAATTTCTTTGGTTATAAGCGGTTTGCCTCTCATCAAAAAGGAACGAATCTTTTCAAACCGCCAAAACATCTCAGCAAGAAAAGGCGTGATAAGGAAATTGGGCCTTGGCTTTTCTAAAGCATCCGCAATCATGCCAAAGACTTCCTTAAAAGGAAGATTATCACCATTTAGAATAAACCTCTCGCCACTAACTTCGTGCTTCATGAGCTTTATCATTACTGTGGCAACATCCCTTACATCTACAAAACCATTCGCCCCTGAAGTATAAAATTTTAGTCCGGACCATACATCATGAAACATCCTGGCACTGCTCCTTTTCCAATTGCCGGGCCCCACAATAATTGTCGGATTAACAATAACTGCATTTAGCCCCTCCTCAATTCCACGCCAGACTTCCTTTTCTGATTCATATTTACTGATTGAATAATTGGATTTCCCATCATCTGATTTCCAGGCAGCATTCTCAGTAATCAAAATATCTTTGGGGGGAATTCCTATTGAGGCGACAGAGCTCGCAAAACAAAGTTTTTTTACCTTTTTCTCCAAACAAGCATTTACCACATTAGCGGTTCCTTCTACATTGACTTTCATCATTTTCTCCCTGGCCCTAGGATTAAAAGAAACCATTGCAGCACAATGATAAACCTCGCAATCCTTTTCAATGGAATCCAATAAAGAATGGATATCCAGAATATCTCCATCCATCCATTTAATCTTCTCAAACAATTGTGCTCCTGCTTCTTTTTGGTGAAAATCAAATATTCCTTTGATTACGGAAAGATCAGAAGTAGGTCTTTTAATTGCGACCACATCTTTCTCCTGCCTGATAAGCTCATAGATCAAATTAGCTCCTAATAAACCCGTGCCACCAGTAACAAAATCCATTGAACAAAAGTAGGTTAATTAATTATCTTTGAGCTGAAATTGAAACCTATGGATTTTGTAGAAGAGTTGAAATGGCGAGGCATGGTACATGATGTTATGCCCGAAACTGAAGAACATCTTTCTAAAGGGATTACCACAGGATACGTTGGGTTTGACCCTACCTCATCTTCATTAACAGTTGGCAACCTGGTACCAGTAATGTTATTGGTGCATTTTCAAAACGCAGGACACAAACCTGTTGCCCTGGTGGGAGGTGCAACCGGAATGATCGGAGACCCATCAGGAAAAGATGAAGAGCGTAAACTTCTTGATAATAAGACTCTTGAAGAAAACCTGAGTGGCATAGAAAGCCAATTGAGAAAATTTCTGAATTTTGATTGTGGCGAAAATGCTGCAGAATTAACCAACAATATTGATTTTTATAAAGAAATGGATATGTTCGATTTTTTCAGGGATATTGGCAAACACCTTACCGTAAGCTATATGATAGCCAAAGACTCTGTAAAAAGCCGACTCGAAGGAGGAATGTCATTTACAGAATTTGCATATCAACTATTTCAAGGATACGATTTTCTTTGGCTATATGAGAACAAAAACTGCACTTTTCAAATGGGTGGGTCTGACCAATGGGGGAACATTACATCTGGAACAGAATTGATCCGAAGAAAAACTGGGGGAAAGGCTTATGCCCTAACCTGCCCATTACTAACAAAAAGCGACGGTTCTAAATTTGGTAAATCAGAAGAAGGTAATATCTGGTTAGATCCGAACCAGACAACTCCATATAAGTTTTGCCAATATTGGCTGAATTGTTCTGATAATGACGCTTCCAAGTACATCAGGATATTTTCAACAAGAGGAAAAGAGGAAATTGAAGCGCTTGAAAAAGAACATCAGGCTGCACCGCACCTCAGATCTCTTCAAAAAGAACTTGCTAAAGAAATCACCATCAGAGTTCATTCTGAAGAAGACCATAATATGGCAATTAAAGCTTCAGAGTTACTTTTTGGTAAGGGAACTACAGATTCACTTAAGGACCTGCCAGAAGCAACCCTTTTGGATATATTTGAAGGAGTTCCTCGTTCACAGATCAGCAAGGGCGAAATAGATAAAGGGGTTGGCATCATAGATTTCCTGGTTGGCAAAACCGCTGTACTTCCTTCAAATGGAGAAGCAAGGCGGATGCTGAAGGGTGGTGGTATTAGCATTAATAAATCAAAAGTTAAAGAAGAGGACTTCCAGATTGAAGCAAAAGATTTGTTGAATAACAAATATATCCTTGTTCAAAAAGGAAAAAAGAACTACCATCTGGTTATCGTTGATTAAGAGTCCGTAACAAGCAGATTACACCCCCTTAGGGCACTATTATCCAATCTCCCCAAAACCTCAAAATTTCCATCAGAGGCTCTTTTTCCCAGGTCATTTGTTGCTATAAAAGCACACGAATGGACATTGGCGAGATCAATAATATTTATTCCTCCGCTATCACCATCTTCCACATAGCTCAATGGATCATTTACTTCCCTAATTAATATATGCTTCCAAGGAGGGCTGCTAAAAAGGCCTCCTCCTTTAGAATACGACTGGGACAACAGCTCAGTCATGCTATATTCAGAATGGATCTGCTTCACTCCAAATCCTTTCATAAGGGCGAGATGAAGCTCTTCCCTTAATATTTCTTTACGACGCCCCTTCATACCACCAGTTTCCATCACCAGCATATTCTCAACATTAAAATCTCCAATGGCCGAATCACAAAGATCCAATAAGGCATAGGAAACACCAAAAACCAAGACTTTTTTTTTCTGTTTCGAGCAGCTATTTATCACATCACACAATTTATCATCATTATGAAGATAATAGCCGCTAAATAAATCTCCTGATAGCTTTATCATTTCATCAACCATGTAGATTAGAGAGCAATTCGGATTTTCTTGGTAACTAGGTAATACAGCAATGACGATATACTCATTAATCTTTCCATATTCAAGCTCAAACCCCCGGATAAAGCTTTGACGGTATAGCGCCAAGCTTTTTACATAGTGTTTGCTTTTTACCGCACCTGGAGAAGTACCACTACTGTGAAACACCATTTCCGCATAATCCTTTCCTGTAACGACCTTGTGAGTCTTAAATAGTTCTATTGGCATAAACACAATTTCCTCCAAAGTTTTGGCTTGACTGCAATCTATACCGAGAGAATCTAAATATTTCTTATATATTATATTGTGCTCTGCCTGGTATTTATATAAGGTCAGGGCAAGAGATTCAAATGATGTTTCTGCGTGTTTTAAAAAGATCTCTTCAACAAAACTATTTATGTTCATTAACACGAAAATTGTTTGAAAAGCGTTTGATATTTATTAATTTTATTCATTGCAATTGTTATCATTGATGAAATCTAATTCAAAAATACAGTTTAAAAAACTAGTGTTTATGGCCTTTGGACTTGGCTACTTAATTATTGGGTGCCATAAAAAAGAACAATACCCCATTGAACCCGTACTTGAATATATTTCTTACTATGGTACTGACACCACAGATCTTAATAGCAATGCGATTCATAAAGGTCTATTAACCCTTGGCTTTACTGATGGAGACGGTGATATTGGCCTGGAAGAAAATCAAACTGATCCACCTTATGATGCCAATTTATATATCTATCAATATGGGATACATAGGGGAACTTTAATTTTCATTGATACCCTTTCCTTTAGAATACCCAATGTTACACCTGAGAGCGAAAACAAATCTTTAAAAGGAGAAATTGATCTTGATCTTGATATCATTTACGTCCTGCCCCCTTTTGACACGATAGATACAGTACAATATGAAGTCTACCTTTTAGATAGAAATTTAAATAAAAGCAATATAGTTACAAGCGAGGAAATTTCTTTATTGAAATAGCAGTTCTTATTTCACTCCAACCATAGCCTCATTGACATTAAACACATGGTCTCCAATCTTCTCGCAAGATGAGAACAAATCGTTGTAAAACAGGCCACTTTCAAAGCTATACTTATTTTTGGCAATATCTTGAAGATGTAAATTTCTCAGCTTATCCCTTGTATTGTTAATCTCAACTTCAAGTATCTCGGCCTTACGAATAGAAACCTGGCTATAATCTGAATTGAGGTTTCTAACCATATTCTGAAGAGCATCCTCTACAGAGACCAATATCTGATTCATATTTTCCTTTTGGTTATCATTAAAAGTGGCCTTTTGATCCCGTTTTCTTTCAATATTTTTGGACATTTGGTAACAGATGTCCCCTATTCGCTCCAAGTCATTTATGATGCTCAACATCCCCCGAACTCTAAATGAACTATACTCACTAAGCTCGCCCTGACTTACTTTTGACAGGTAATCGGCAATCTCTATTTCCATTTTATCAGTTATATCCTCATACTTGGCAATGCGTCTCATCTGTTCAGTAAACTTCTTCTGGTTTTGCTCCCTTAATACTTCCATGGTAAAGCCGAACAAACGGTTTGTGATATTACCAAATTTTGTAATTTCTTTTTTCGCCTCCAAAAGAGAAAGCTCAGGGGTGGCTAGAATTCCTGTGCCAATGTATTCCAGCTTTGTTTCTTCATCTATCTCGCCTCTGGATGTCACCATTTTCTCTGCTATTTTCACAATTAAAGGGACAAATCCAATTAGCAACAACACGTTTATTATATTGAATGCTGAGTGAAAGATTGACAATGCTATTGGAATAGATTCATATTGCTCCGGATCCAGGGGAGACACCCCATTTGATGATATCATGAATGCATCCACTCCACCGAGGAATAATCTGAATACACAAAACATCCAGACCACCCCAAATACATTGAAGATCAGGTGCGCCCTGGCAGCTCTCTTTGCATGCACATTACCTATAAGTGCCGCTAAGTTTGCTGTGATAGTTGTCCCAATATTTTCTCCCAGAACCATTGCTGCTGCGAGTTCAAATGGTATCCATCCCTGGTTACACATTACCAGCGTTAAGGCCATAGCTGCACTCGAAGATTGAACAACCAAAGTGAGAATCGTTCCAACCCCTATGAAAAGAAGTGTTGAGAGCATTCCCATGTTGGCATAGTGAGCCAGGAACGCCAGTACATCTGGGTTGTTTTTTAAATCAGGAACCGACTGCTTTAAGGCATCCAAACCCATAAAGAGTAGGGCAAATCCAATAATTACTTCGGCCCACGATTTCCAATTGCCCCGTCTCATAAACATCATAGGCAATCCCATTGCAATAATGGGCAAG
>DTSC01000247.1:24884-28777 GCA_012965625.1 Flavobacteriales bacterium
CAGTGATAGTAGTACCTATATTGGCACCCATTATAACACTCACAGATTCAACAAGAGTAAGCAAGCCAGCGTTCACAAAACTTACCACCATTACCGTTGTGGCAGAGGAAGATTGAAGCAGGCTCGTAATAAGAAATCCAGTTATAACGCCAAACACCCGATTAGAAGCCATCACACTCAGGATCTGCCTCATCTTGCCACCTGCAACCTTTTGGATACCTTCACTCATCACCTTCATCCCATAGATGAAGAAACCCAAAGCACCTACTAATTTAAGAAAACCCATCAAAGTAAAAGTCATTTCAATATAAATTTGTTAACCATATTTTTACAAGTTCGGAACGAAATTAATGATTGAATTCTATACTCTCAAATTTCTTTTAAAGATAATTACAAATCCACATTTGAATAATATTTTTATGATATTTGTAAAAAAACAAAATGAATCTACGAAGGCCAATTCTCCAGATTATTGTCGGAGTTATATTGTTGAATTCGCATATTGCATTTTCTCAGACCAAGGTTAACGATAAGTTTGGTAAGGGGATTACATTTCTTGCCAATGATACATCCTTCAAGGTCAACCTTGAGTTTAGAATCCAGAATAGATATGATGGGTTTTACTTGATTACTGAAGACACCTCCTATACTGGAACAGCCTATGAAGACAAGTTCTATATCCGCAGGTCAAGGTTAAAATTGAATGGATTTGCATTCTCTCCAAAATTAAAATATAAATTTGAATATGATCTCGTTAAGGGGATCATTCTGGATGCAGTAATAAAATGGAATTTTGCTGGGCATTTTGATTTATGGGTTGGTCAAACGAAACTCGCTGGAAATAGAGAAAGGGTCATATCATCTCAAAAATTGCAATTTGTGGATAGGTCCTTGCTCAATGCAAACTACACTTTAGACCGTGACAAAGGACTACAGCTTAGACATCACTTTAGCTTAGGAAAAATATTGATCAGAGAAGTTGCATCCGTTTCAATAGGTGAAGGAAAAAATTACACTGACTTAAGTGGCAGTTCTGGGTACAATTATACTGAACGTATTGAGATCCTTCCTTTCGGAGAATTCAAAAAAAAGGGTGACTATATAGGAGGAGATATTGCAAGAGAAGAAAACCTAAAGCTCTCCTTGGGGTTTACCTATGATTATAATGACAATGCCATTCAAGAGCATGGCCAAAAGGGTGATGTGATGACGGAGTCCCGTGACCTCACTACCTATTTTGGGGATATGATGCTCAAGTATAGAGGTCTTTCAATAATGGGGGAGTATGCTAGTAAATCTGCAACGGTATCGCCCACTATCATTGATACCTCAGGTCTTGTTATAGGATCTTTTTATACCGGGACTGGCATTAATCTTCAGCTTGGTTACCTTTTTGAAAATAATTGGGAAGTTGCGGGAAGAATGACGCAGATCTCTCCTGATGACATAACCGGAAATCCAGATGTTGAGATGTACACATTCGGCATTTCTAAGTACATCGTTGGCCATAGCCTTAAAGTCCAAAGCGATTTCTCTATAATTCAAACTGAAGGAGAAGAAGACAAGTTGGGAATTCGGATTCAAATGGAATTAGCGCTTTAAAATTTACTACCTTTCGGCTATTAAAAAGGGAACTAGTGATAGATGGAAATAATATAACAGAACTCGACATTTCAAGATTAAAGAACGGCATCTATCAGCTTTTGGTAAGCAATGATCTAGGAATTTCTTCAAAAAAACTGCTGGTTCTCAGGTAGTTTCTAATATTTAATATGGGTTCCATGAACTTGCCTGTCTCAATTTTATTAGCTGCTTTAAGCGGAGGGTTATTGGCAATTGGATGGCCAGCTATCGGTGGTTTTGAACCGGCGCTTTTTATAGGGTTCGTCCCACTTCTTTTTCTTGAAGAATCTTATCATCAAAAGCAGCAAAAACTTTCCTTTGGTTATCCCTTTCTTGCTTTTGCCTTATTTAACATCTTAACGACCTGGTGGATCTTTTGTGTAACGGAGAGTATGGCCACTAAAATTCTAGTTCTTACAGCTGCAGTATTTGTCAACTCAACCATGATGTCTATAGTCTTTTCTCTTTTCCAATATGTCAAAAGAATGTTAGGTTCTAAGCATGGGTATTTCGGATTGATCGTATTGTGGCTTGGCTTTGAGTATTTTCATCTGTACTGGGAGCTTACCTGGCCATGGCTAACCCTGGGAAATGGTTTTGCCAACCAGGTTTCCTGGGTTCAATGGTATGAATTCACCGGTGTTTTTGGAGGCTCTTTATGGATTCTTCTGGCCAATGTCCTTGTTTTTACAATCCTAAAAAATGCGCTTGCAGGGATGGAGTTTAGAAGAAATCTTAAATGGATCCTGGCCCTAACCATAGTCCTTTTAGCACCTATTGTCATCTCTATGAGCATTTATTCAAGCTATGTTGAGAAGGGAACTCCCATGGAAGTACTTATTGTGCAGCCAAATATAGACCCCTATTTAGAAAAGTACGATGTTCCCTATGAAGAACAAGTTAACAGGTTACTATCCCTTGTTAAAGAAAAAATAAGCCCACAAACAAATTTTGTAGTGGCACCAGAAACTGCTTTCACAGAAGATATCTTGGAAAACCTTCCTGAAAACTCATTAACTATTAAAATGATCCTGGAATTCCTTAAAGGATATCCTAAAACAGAAATCATTTCAGGAATGTCGTCCTACCACCTGTTTGAACCAGGTGAAGATTTATCCAGCACTGCAAGGGCTATTCCTAATTCAGGCCAATATTATGATGCCTTTAATGCTGCCATCCAGCTTAATGCAGAAGGCAAAGTGCAGATCTATCATAAATCTAAATTGGTACAGGGGGTTGAAAAAATGCCTTTTGCCACAATATTAAAACCTTTGGAGAACCTCGCTCTTGATCTGGGTGGAACTACAGGGAGTCTTGGAAGCCAGGAAGAATCGAGTGTTTTTGCCTCAGAACACACTACTATTAATACAGCCCCTGTTATATGTTATGAATCAATTTATGGAGAATATGTAGCCTCTTATGTTAGCAAAGGGGCCAATCTAATATTTGTAATTACCAATGATGGCTGGTGGGATGATACGCCTGGCTACAAACAACACATGGCCTATTCTCGTCTTCGGGCCATTGAAACCAGAAGATCTATAGCCAGGGCTGCAAATACAGGAATTTCCTGTTTTATAAACCAACGTGGAGATACCCTGCAAACCACCGGTTGGTGGGAGGCTGTTGCTATTAAAGGTGTTTTAAATGCAAATGACAAAATAACAGTTTTTACAATGGCAGGAAATTATATTGGCCGAATTGCTTCCTTCCTCGCTCTTACCTTGATCATATATTCTTTTGTAAGATCAAAGAAAGATGCTTCTTTTGTAAAAGCTTAAATTAGAAACGATTTCAATACCAGCTTATAATGACAAAATACGATGTAACGGTAATTGGTTCTGGCCCTGGAGGATATGTCGCCGCTATCCGCTGTGCGCAGCTAGGAATGAAAACAGCAATTATTGAGCGATACAATAACCTTGGTGGTACTTGTTTAAATGTGGGGTGTATCCCCTCAAAAGCACTGTTAGATTCTTCCGAACATTATCACAATGCCGAGTCCAAATTCGCTGAACATGGTATTAAGGTGAAAGATCTAAAGGTCGATCTGAAACAGATGATCAAGAGAAAAGAAGACGTTGTAAAACAGACATGTGCCGGAATTGATTTCTTGATGGGCAAAAACAAAATAGATGTAATAAATGGCCATGCTTCTTTTATTGACAAAAACACCATTGAGATAGAACCAGCAAACGGAAAAAAACAAAAGGTCAGCACGACCAACACCATTATTGCAACCGGCTCTAAGCCATTTTCTTTGCCAGGGA